>JBQMQB010000077.1:0-9191 GCA_052172715.1 Giesbergeria sp.
CCATCTTCTCGGCCAGCACAGACGCATCGGGCTCGAAACCAAACTCCTGCAGATGTTGGCGCGAGATGCGATTCATCTTGTTGATGGTCTCGATCATGTGCACCGGGATGCGGATGGTGCGCGCCTGGTCGGCAATGCTCCTTGTGATCGCTTGGCGAATCCACCACGTGGCGTAGGTCGAGAACTTGTAGCCGCGGCGGTATTCAAACTTGTCCACCGCCTTCATGAGGCCGATATTGCCTTCCTGGATCAGGTCGAGGAACTGTAGGCCGCGGTTGGTGTACTTCTTTGCGATCGAGATGACCAGGCGCAGGTTGGCCTCGATCATCTCTTTCTTGGCGTCGCGCGATGCCGCCTCGCCTTCGTTCATGCGGCGGTTGATGAGCTTGAGCTCGGACAGTGGCACCACCACGCGTGATTGCAGATCCATCAGTTTTTGCTGCAGATCCTGCACTGGCGGAATGTTGCGCGCCATTACCGCGCTCCAGGGTTTTCCGGCGGCCGCCTGCTTTTCCACCCAATCGAGGTTGAGCAGGTTGGTTGCGAATTCCTTGACGAATGTCTCTTGGGGCATGCCGCACTTGTCCACGATGATGCGGCGAAGTTCGCGTTCCTTCTTGCGCACATCATCCACTTGGCTGCGCACCATGTCACACAGTTTTTCGATGCTCTTGGCCGTGAAGCGGATGGTCATCAGCTCGGTGGACAGGGCGTGTTGCGTCTTAAGGTAGGCCGGCGTGCCGTAGCCTTCCTTGTCGTAGATCTTGTGCACCTTCTCGAACAGCTCGCGCATTTTGTCGAAACGGGTGACGGCTTCGCGTTTCAGTTCTTCGAGTTTCTTGGTCAGAGCCTTGCTGCCTCCCTTTCCGTCGTCGTCGTCGTTCTCGTCGAATTCGTCGAAATCCTCTTCAGCCACATAGTCGTCGGCCTCGTTGGGGTTGGAGAAACCATCGACGATGGTCGAGATGACCACCTTGCCTTCGCGGATGTCCTCGCCCATGTTGAGGATTTCGGCGATGGTGGCTGGGGAGGCGCTGATGGCCTCCATCATGGCCATCAGGCCGCCTTCAATGCGCTTGGCAATTTCGATTTCGCCTTCGCGCGTGAGCAGCTCAACCGTACCCATCTCACGCATGTACATGCGTACCGGGTCGGTGGTGCGCCCAAACTCGCTGTCCACTGTGGAGAGCGCCGCTTCGGCGGCTTCTTCGGCTTCTTCTTCGGTGGCGGCGGCTTGGGCGGTGTTGGTGGCCAGAAGTTGCTCGGCGTCGGGCGTTTGTTCGTACACCGCCACGCCCAAGTCATTGAGCATCGAGATCACGACTTCCAGCGTCTCCTGGTCCACCAGCTTGTCGGGCAGGTGGTCGTTGATTTCACCGTGCGTGAGGTAGCCGCGTGTCTTGCCCAGCTTGATCAGGGTCTTGAGGCGCGAACGCCGTTTGGCCAAGTCTTCTTCGGAGAGGACGGTCTCGTCCAGGCCGAACTCCTTCATCAAAGCGCGTTCCTTCGCCTTGCTGATCTTCATGCGCAGCGGTTTGACCTTTTCAACGGGTGTGTCGCTGGTGGCCGCGTCGGTGGCTTCTTCGACTTCTACTTCGCCTTCGAGGTCCGATTCGATGTCAGACAGGTCGGCATCGTCGCTGTCGACGTCGGCCTTGCCTTTTTTACCGCGTGCAGCGGTGGCTTTTGCGGCTTTTGGTGCCTTGGGCGTTTTTGCGGCTGTTGCCGGCTTGGCAGTGCGGCTCGCCGCCTTTTTGTCTGTCACGGGCAATTCGTTTTCGGCAGTGTCAGCCGGAGCGCGTGCAGTGGTTTTCTTCTTTTCGGGGGCAGAGGTCTTTGCGGGAGTCTTGGGCACAGGGAGCGCTTTCTTGGCAGCAGGGGCAGCAGCCGCCTTCGCGGAGGCTTTTGCGGGGGGCTTCTTGGCGGGTTGGGGCGATGCCTTGGTGGCGGGGGCAAACTTGGGCAACTTCGCAGGCTTTTGAGCAGGCATGGACAACCTCTGGTCAAGACGGAACAAAGACAACGCAAGCGCCTGAGATCCCGGCGCGGGTGGCAAGGCAAAGCTGAGCTTTACCCGTGGAGCTTGGGGGCTCCGAGGCAAGATGTCTGGGCGATCATTTGGTGTGCAGTCCTTGCGGTATGAAGGGCGGTCGTGCGCGTGTGTCACGTTTGCCCGGCCCGGAGGTATTGCTGTCGCTCTTGCCAGTGAACCCTAAATTATACCGATTGCGAGATTCTCAAGTCCCCTGCGGCGCCAAACGTTCGAGTGACACGCGCCGCGCCTGGAGCGTGCGGTAGCGTTGCAGGGCGGCAGGATCGCTTGCGGCAGCGGCGAGTGCTGCGGTCTCCTGGGCTCGCAATTGCTCTGCCAGCATGCGATTGAGTAGGCCACGCAGTTCCACTCGCAACTCCTGCGTGTCCCCTTCGGTCTGGGCATGGGCACCGGTCATGACACGCTCGGCCAGTGCCTCGCAGGCGTGGCTGCGCAGGGTCTCGCGCAGCACTGCCCAGGGCAATGCCCCGTGTTCATGAAACTGTGCTTCCAGCCATGCGAACAATGGGCCGTGGGGAGCCGCCTGGGCGCAGAGCAGGGCGTTGTCTTCGTGCGAGAGTGCGTCGATGAATTCCATGTGAGAGAGCAGCAGGCGGGCTGCATGGTCGCTGCGACTGACCGGCGCCCCGCGCCTGTTTCGTGTACCCGGAGTTGGCGCAAAGGGCGCCCTGGCTGCGTCGGCCGCATCAGATCTGTGCGAAGGGGTGCGGCTCGGGCGCGCCGCTGGCGATGCTGCTGGGCGCATTCGTGCCGACGACTGCTCCCATACCTCCTGCAGATCGACTGGGTCGAGCTGGGCGAGGCTGGCGAGTTCACTCAGAAGTTGGCGCTTGAGCGCTCCGTCTGGCAGTGGCTCCCAGAGCGTTCGGGCATTGCTTGCCATGTGGGCGCGACCTTCTGGCGTACCCAGGTCGCACTGCTCGCCGGCCGATTCAATGAGGAACCGGCTTAGGGGCAGCGCCTCTGCAATATGCCGAGAAAATGCATTGGCACCATGCTCGCGGACAAAGCTGTCGGGGTCGTGCTCGCTGGGCAGGAAGAGGAACTTGACGCTGCGCGTGTCGCCAGCGTGGGGGATTGCGGCGTCGAGTGCCTTGCGCGCTGCACGGCGGCCAGCTGCGTCGCCGTCGAAGCTGAAGACCACACTGTCGGTAAAGCGCAGCAGTTTGGCAATGTGCTCGGCCGTACACGCAGTTCCCAAGGTTGCCACGGCATTTTCAAACCCCAGTTGGGCCAGTGCCACCACGTCCATGTAGCCTTCGGTGACAAGTGCGAAGCCGACCTCACGGATGGCCGTGCGGGCTTCAAACAGCCCATAAAGCTCACTGCCTTTGTGAAACACCGGGGTTTCGGGGGAATTGAGGTATTTGGGCTTTTCGTCGCCCAGCACCCGGCCCCCAAAGCCGATGTATTCGCCCTTGACGTTGCGAATAGGAAACATCACCCGATCGCGGAAACGGTCGTAGCGTTTGTCGTCTTCCTCGTTCAGGATCACCATGCCGCTTTCGGCCAGCAGCGGGTCGTCGTACTCTGGGAACACACTGGCCAGGTGGCGCCAGCCTTCGGGGGCGTACCCAAGGCTGTAGCGTTGCGCCACTTCCCCCGAAACTCCGCGTGCCTTGAGGTAGTCGACTGCCTTGGCTGACTGGCGCAGCTGCTTGCGGTAATCCTGCGCTGCCTTTTCCAGCACTTCATTCAGGGTTGCCTGGCGCTTGCGGGCTGCTGCAGCGCGCTCCTTGTCTGCCGGGCTGGCTTGGTCGTCCGGCACGGTGAGGCCCACCTGGCGAGCGAGGTCTTCTACCGCGTCCACAAAACCCATGCCCGCGTGCTCCATTAGGAAACCGATGGCGTTGCCGCTCTTGCCGCAGCCAAAGCAGTGAAAGAACTGTTTGGACGGGCTGACGCTGAACGACGGTGATTTTTCCCCGTGAAAAGGACACAGTCCCATGAAGTTGGCGCCCGCCTTGCGCAGCGGCACATAGCGGCCGACCACCTCGACTACGTCAACGCGTGAAAGAAGTTCCTGAATGAAGGGCTGTGGGATGCTCACGGCGCCATTGTCCCGCGTAAACTGTTTAATGCGTCCCGGCAAAAAAAGGAAATGCGTGGCGAGAACTGGTAGTCGAATGGCTCGCCGCAGCCTGCCTGCAACGCTCCAGTGGCTTATGGCGCTGTGGTTGGTGGCGTGCGCGTGTGCCGGTCCAGCGCACGCTGCGCCGCGGCTGCGTGTTCTAGCCTGGCCAGGGTACGCGGACGCCGATGTGGTGGCGCAATTCGAGAAGCGCCATGCCGTGCGAGTCGAGGTCACCATCGTCAGTTCGGATGAAGCCTTGCGCCAGCAGATGGCCAGCGCCCAACCGGCCTTCGATGTAGTGGCTGCCAATACGGTAGAGGTTGCCCGTTTGGTGGGCGCGAAAAAACTGGCGCCATTGAATCTGCAGGCAATTCCCAATCTTGCGCACCAGCTACCGAGGTTTCACCCGCTCTCGGCCATTGCCGGAATTTCGGTCGCCCAGCGGGTGTATGCCGCTCCCTACACGTGGTCGGAAATGGGTCTGATCTATGACCGCACGCAATTTGCCGTTCCGCCCGATTCTTGGGCGGAACTGTGGGATCCGAAGTGGCGCGGTCGGGTTCTGGAGTTTGACAGTGCAGACCACGGGTTTTCCCTCGCTGCGTTGCACCGTGGCCTACCGCCGTTTCATATCTCCCGTGAGCAGATGGGCAGCTTGGCGCTTGATTTGGTGGCGTTTCGCCGCAATCTGCTCGCGTTCTACAACTTGCCCGAACAGGCAGTGCGCCTGTTTCGCGCACACGAGGCTGCGCTGCTGTTTGCCAATTATGGGAAGCAGCAATTGAAGCTCCTGCGCGATGCAGGACTGGATGTCGGCTATGTGATTCCCCGTGAGGGGGCGCTGGCCTGGCTCGATTGCTGGGCGGTGCCTTCAGGGGCCCGTCAGCCAGTGCTGGCCCACCAATGGATCGACTACATGCTTGAGCCGTCGGTCAGCCACACGCTGACGTTGCGCCAGGGCTTGGCCAATACTTTGGAGCCGACGCTTGGCTTGGAAGTAGGCGCACCTGAGCCAAAAATTCTGTGGCTGGAGCCACTGGAAGACGAAAGTCAGCGTTCACAGCTGTGGCGCCGCATTGTCTCGGGTGAACGACCAGAGCGGTTCTGACCATGCGCATTGGCATCGCATTTCGCCTGGGCATGTTGCTCGCCAGCTTCAGTGTGCTTGCGGCGTCGCTGGCTGCTTACTACACCTTTGATGTTGGGCGCAGCCTGTTGCAGGCGCGTGCAGAAAGTGCGCTGCTCGGCACCACACGTTTGCTGGTGCAGTATCTTCAGACGGGCCTTGGCTCGGTTTCGCGCGATGCCCAGATGCTGGCAGCCACAACGTCTTCATTGGCGCCTAGTGCACAGCAGTTGGATGCGCCGCAGTACGCCGCAGTGGCCGATGTATTCAAGGCCACCTTGGGCGCCAGGTCGGCCTATCGCCAGATCAGGTTCATCGGCATTGCCGACCACGGCCTGGAGCTGGTGCGGGTGCGCCGCCAGGGCAATTCCATTGCAGAGGTCAGGCCAGTCGATCTGCATGAGCAGGCGTACCAACCGTTCTTTTTTGAGGCCTTGAGTTCGCCCTCTAGCGTCGGCTATGTCTCGGAGATTGGCTTGGCGATGCAATTCGATGAAGGCACTGGCACGCCTGAAGCAGTTTTTCATGTGTCCATGCCTGTTATCAGGGCTGGAAGCTTGCTCGGTGTGCTGGTGGTGGATGTGAGCGCGCAGGCATTTCTTTCTATTTTTCGCGCCAATTTACCGCATGGGTTGGATTTCTATCTCAGCAACCAGCGGGGAGATTTCCTGGACTATCCGGATGCCGCGCAGCTGTTTGGTGCCGAGCACCAGGGTGAGCGCATTCTGATCCAGGAGCGCTTTGGCTCGGTGCAGGCGCTGTTGGATGGCAAGCAGAGTGAGCAGGTATTCAGCCGAGACGATGGCAGTGCGGCACGCCAAGCCTACGCCTTTGCCCGCTTGCCTTACGGCGAGCGGGAAGACGGGCGCTTCATGGTCGTCGGTCTCTCGCAGCCGCTGAACGTGGTGCAGCAAGAAGTTCTAGATCTAGGGCGGCGCATTTTCTTGGGGTTGGTAGTTCTCAGCTTGGTCGCGGCGCTGCTTGCGGCGCTGGTCTCGCGGCGGGTCGTCGGCCCTATCAAGACCATGGTTCGCGCGACGCAGGCTTTTGCTGCGGGTCGCAGCCATGGCGCATTGCCGGTCGCCAGAAGCGATGAATTGGGTGAACTTGCCCGCAGTTTGAAGCAAATGGAGCATCAGATTGGGCGCCAGCTCAAAGAGCTAAATAGGCGCCACAAGAACATGGCACATTTGGCGCACCACGATCTGCTCACAGGTTTGCCCAACCGCAGAATGTTTGAGCGGCGTCTGGTTCAGGCGCTTGCTATGGCGCGCCGCACGGAGCGCCCCTGCGTGCTGCTGTTTATCGACTTGGACGACTTCAAGATAATTAACGACACTTTGGGTCACGCTGCCGGTGATGCAGTCCTCAAAAGCGTCGCGTTCACCATTAAGCGGACTGTGCGCGAGAGCGATACCGTTGCGCGTCTTGCTGGCGACGAATTTACCGTGCTCTGCGAAAATCTGGATATCCCAGAGCAGGCGGCCGACATTGCTGTCAAGCTGGAATATGCACTTGCGCAGGGGCTGTACTTGAATGGGCGTGTGCAGCACGTTCGCGCAAGTGTCGGATTTGCGATTTTCCCGCGCGATGGGACCGATATTATTGAACTGATGGCGGCCGCTGATGCCGCCATGTACCGCATCAAGCAGCAGCACCAGCACAGGTGATGTGTGGTGCACGCCCGGCGTGCTGTTCGCGGTTGCTGGCATGGGGTCTAAAAAGTAGCCGATGACCGCTTTGTTTTTTCTGGGCGGTAGCATTCTTTTTGAAAACCGGCGATTTCTAAGTCCGACCGGTTCCTAGCCCCCGCCCGAAGGACTGCCGAAAGAGCGTGTCAGGCGGCGGCTTCGGCGGCCTGCAGCGATGCGGCAATGATGGCAAGGCCTTCATCCAGCAGCGCGTCGCTGGCCGTCAGTGGCACCAGGATCCTGACTACGTTGCCATAGGTGCCGCAGGTGAGCAAGATGAGGCCGCGCTTCGTGGCTTCGGTGGACAAGGCCTTGGCCAGTGCGGCGTCGGGCTTGTGCGGGTCGCCGTCTTGGCACAGCTCCATGGCCACCATGGCGCCCAAGCCACGCACCTGGGCAATGCTGCGGTGTTTTTCAGCCAGCGCCGTGAGGTTGGCCATTAGGTGCTGGCCTACGTCTTCGGCACGCTGCATCAGGTTTTCCTGCTCGAACACATCCAGCACGGCCAGGGCGGCGGCGCAGGCCAGCGGGTTGCCCGCATAGGTTCCGCCCAGACCGCCAGGGGCCGGCGCGTCCATCACCTCGGCGCGGCCGACCACGGCAGAGATGGGGAAGCCGCCGGCCATCGACTTGGCCATGGTGATGAGGTCGGGCGCAACGCCGCTGTGCTCGATGGCAAACCATTTTCCGGTGCGCCCGGCGCCGGTCTGCACTTCATCGGCAATCAGCAGGATGCCGTGCTGGTCGCACACCGCGCGCAGGTGCTGCAGGAGCGCCGTAGGTGCGATATTGAATCCACCTTCCCCCTGTACCGGCTCGATGATGATGGCAGCTACGCGGCTGGGCTCGATGTCGTTTTTGAACAGGCTCTCCAGCGAATCGATGGCGTCCTGCACGCTGACACCGTGCAGTGCGTTGGGGAACCGCGCATGGAAAATTTCGGTTGGAAAAGGACCAAAACCTGCCTTGTAGGGCACCACCTTTCCTGTCAGGCCCAAAGTCATCATGGTGCGTCCGTGGTAGCCGCCCGTAAACGCAATCACCCCGGCGCGTCCGGTGTGGGAGCGGGCGATCTTCACCGCGTTTTCCACTGCTTCAGCGCCGGTAGTCAGAAACAGCGTTTTTTTGGCGAAGTTGCCCGGTGCCATGGTGTTGATACGTTCGGCCAGCTCCACATAGGGCTCGTAAGCCAGTACCTGAAAGCAGGTGTGGGTGTAGCGGTCGAGCTGGTCTTTGACTGCTTGCATGACGGCAGGGTGGCGGTGTCCCGTGTTGAGTACCGCAATGCCTCCGGCGAAATCGATGTAACGGCGGCCTTCCACGTCCCAGATTTCGGCATTCTCTCCACGGTCAATAAAGATCGAGTGCGAGTGGCCGACGCCGCGCGGAATGGCGGCTTCGCGGCGGGCAAAAAGAGCGGCGTTGTTGAGTTGGGGGTCGCGGTGCATGGGAGGTCCTTCGGCCGCAATGGCAAGGGTTTCTGGTCGTCGTGTCACTGTAGGGCGCCTCCCGCGCGGCTAACATATACAGATACCCAGCAAGCAGGAATGCACTGTGCTGTGCAGGCTACCTGTACAGACAAACCCTTGGTTGCGGGCGCAATGTCTGGTACCCCATGTTTTCATTGAATCCCCAAGCTTCGACGCCGCTGGTCCTCCAGGTGGTGGAGGGTTTTCGGCAACTGGTCGAAGAGGGTTCTCTGCGCGCCGGAGCCAAGTTGCCTTCCATCCGCCAGTTTGCCCATGCCCACGGGGTGAGCGTGTACACGGTGGTCGATGCCTACGACCGGCTTGTGGCCCAGGGCTATTTCGTCTCGCGCCCGCACTCCGGGTTCTTTGTGCGGCGGCGCCCGGATACCGCGCAGGCCACGCCGGGCACGACGGGGCAGTACAGCTTCGATTCAATGTGGTACATGCAGCGCATTTTTGAAAATCGGGCGCTGCGCTTGAAGCCCGGCTGCGGCTGGCTACCCGGCGACTGGCTTTTTTCTGAGGGCGTGCGCCGCGGTCTGCGCGCGCTGGCCGCCGAAGAGGTCGACCTGGGTGGTTACGGCGAGCCCAAGGGTTACCTTCCGCTGCGCCAGCTGGTGCGCGACTTACTGGCCGAGCACGAAGTGGTGGTCACGGCCGAGCAAGTTTTGCTGACTCAAGGCTCCAGCCAGGCGATGGACCTGGTCGCGCGCCGGTTGGTTCGTGCGGGCGATGCGGTGCTGGTTGACGAACCGGGCTACGCCAACCTGTTGTCGGC
>JBQMQB010000078.1:0-7947 GCA_052172715.1 Giesbergeria sp.
GCCGCGAGCACCCCGGCGATGCCGGCATTTTTGATAAGGGAACGACGATCCATTGCTAGTCTCCTGTGATGAAAAAAGGTGCTGGCGGCGCTGACGCGAAGCCAAAAAAAAGCCGGCGGCCGTGCTCGCACAGGTGCGAGCCCGAGACTCCGGCTCCTTGGTGCAACCGTTGCAGTCATTGCACGATCGCAGCAAGAACGGTAGCTGGCTACAACTTCACCGAAGCCATATAGCTGTCGAAGCGGAATTCCGAGAAGCGGCCCCACAGAATCTGGTCGCGCTGGAAGGCGCGCATGTCCTGGTGAATTTTCTTGAATTCGGGCGACTTGGCTTCGTGCTCGGCAAACACTTCCATCGAAGACTTGAAGCCGGCGTCCATGAGTTCTTTGGAAAAGGCCTTGAGCTGCGTCTTGGCACCCACGAGCTTCTTGAGTGCAATGGGGTTGAATGCGTCGTACTTGGCCGTCATGTCGCGGGCTGCGACTGCGGTGGCGGCATCGACCATGGCCTGGAACTCTGGCGTCAGGGCAGCGTAGGCCTTGGTGTTGATGAAAAACTCAAGCTCGGCGCCACCTTCCCACCAGCCGGGATAGTAGTAATACGGCGCAACCTTGTTGAAACCAAGCTTCTCGTCGTCGTACGGGCCGACGAATTCGCAAGCGTCCAGCGTGCCTTTTTCCAGCGCCTGGTACACCTCGCCGGCAGGCATGTTCTGCGAGACGACACCGAGCTTTTGCATGGCTTCGCCGAACAGGCCGCCACCCATGCGCATCTTCAGGCCCTTAAGGTCCTCTACGGTGTTGATTTCCTTGCGGTACCAGCCGCCCATCTGCGTCCCGGTGTTGCCGGCGCTGCGGCTCTTGATGTTGTATTCGGCGTAGAAAGCGTCCATGAGCTTGCGGCCATTGCCATGCTCCATCCAAGAATCCATTTGGCGCGCCGTCAAGCCGAAAGGCACTGCGCACCCAAAAGCAAATATGGAGTTCTTGCCAGTGAAGTAGTAGGGAGCGGTCTGCGCCATCTCCACTGTGCCGTTTTGAATGGCATCGACCACACCGAACGCGGGCATCAGCTCACCACCGGCATGCACCGACACTTCAAATTTCCCGCCCGACAAGGCCTTGATCGTCTTGGCGAACATTTCCGCGCTGCCGAAAATGGTGTCGAGCGACTTGGGGAAGCTCGATGCCATGCGCCAGCGAACCGCCGTCTGGGCATGCACAGCAGGGGCGATCCCCGCGGCCAGTACGCCGGCAATGCCGGCATGTTTGATGAGTGAGCGACGGTCCATGAACACCTCTTGATAAACGGGGTTACGAAAGTGCCTAACACGTGCCAAATGTGCCACGCGGCCGGACCACTTTAGCAGCCATGGCGCAATTGTAAAAAGGCGCTTTCCAGAGCCATTGCGGGTTTTCCCGCGAAAAGCGGCCGCAGAGCCCATGCCTTCAGGGTTCTGCAAGCATGGTCCGTCATAGGCCGCGAACAGCCCTTATTCGATCAGGGATATCAGGCGGCGCGTTCGCCGATGGCGTGCGCTGCTGAGCCAAAGCGCGCATGCACCGAGGCCGCAATGCCTTGCGCATCCAGCCCTTGCAACGCCAGGAGTCTGGCCGGGTCGCCATGCTCGATAAAAACATCGGGCAGGCCAAGCTGCAGCACCGAGCGCTGCACATCCGCAGCGGCCAGGGCTTCAAGCACGGCGCTGCCTGCCCCGCCCTGAATGCACCCCTCTTCGAGCGTCACAAGCGCGTCGTGCTCGCCCGCGATTTCCAGCAACAGCTCAGTGTCGAGCGGCTTGGCCCAGCGCATGTTGACCACCGTAGCGTCAAGCGCCTCAGCGGCTTCCAGCGCGGGGTACAAAAGCGTGCCAAACGCAAGGATGGCGATGCGTGGCAAACCGTTTGCACGGTGCGCGCCGCTGCGCGTGCGGCGGACCTCGCCCTTGCCAAAGGGCAATGCATCCAGCCCGGGCAACGGCTCCACGCCGGCACCGGCGCCGCGCGGGTAGCGCACAGCCACCGGGTGGTTTTGTGCGAAGGCGGTACTGAGCAGTTGTCGGCATTCGCGCTCGTCGGCCGGGCACGCCATCGCCATATTGGGTATGCAGCGCACAAAGGCGATGTCGTAAGCGCCGGCATGCGTGGCACCGTCGGCACCTACGATGCCCGCACGGTCGAGCGCAAACACCATGGGCAGATTTTGCAGCGCCACATCGTGAATAAGCTGGTCGTAGCCGCGCTGCAAGAAGGTGGAATAGATCGCCACCACAGGCTTCACGCCTTCACAGGCCATGCCGGCGGCAAAGGTCACTGCGTGCTGTTCGGCAATGCCCACGTCGTAATAGCGTTCCGGAAAGCGCCGCTCGAATTCCACCATGCCCGAGCCTTCGCGCATGGCGGGCGTAATGCCCACCAAGCGCTCATCGTGCGCGGCCATGTCGCACAGCCACTGGCCAAACACCTGGGTAAAGGTCTGGCGCGGCGGCGTGGTCGGTTTGACCAGGCCAATTTTTGGGTCGAAGCGCGAGGGGCCGTGGTAGGCCACCGGATCGGCCTCGGCGAGCTTGTAGCCCTGGCCTTTCTTGGTCACCACGTGCAGGAACTGTGGGCCGTTTAGCTCCTTGATGTTCTCGAGCGTAGGAATAAGCGAATCAAGGTCGTGCCCGTCGATCGGGCCGATGTAGTTGAAACCGAATTTCTCGAACAATGTGGCTGGCACCACCATGCCCTTGGCCTGCTGCTCGATGCGCTTGGCCAATTCGAGCAGTGGCGGCACGGGGCGCAGCACCGTCTTGCCAACGTTCTTGGCGGCGGCATAGAACTGCCCGCTCATGAGCTGCGCCAGGTAGCGATTCAGCGCACCCACCGGCGGGCTGATGCTCATGTCGTTGTCGTTCAGGATGACCAGCAGATTGCAGTCGGCCACTCCGGCGTTGTTGAGCGCTTCGAAGGCCATGCCCGCCGTCATGGCGCCATCGCCGATGATGGCGACGGCGTACCGCTCGTCGCCGCGCCGTTTGGCCGCCATTGCCATGCCCAGAGCGGCGGAAATACTGGTGCTCGAATGCGCCGTACCGAATGTGTCGTATTCGCTCTCGGCGCGCTGTGGGAAGCCCGAAATACCGCCAAACTGGCGCAGCGTGTGCATGCGCTCGCGCCGACCAGTCAGTATCTTGTGGGGGTAGGTCTGGTGGCCCACATCCCATACCAGGCGGTCGCGAGGGGTGTCAAACACATAGTGCAGCGCCACGGTGAGCTCCACCGTACCGAGGTTGGAGCTTAGGTGCCCGCCCGTTTTGGAGACGCTGTCGAGCACAAAGGCGCGCAGCTCGTCGGCCACGCGCTTGAGCTCGGCGCGCGAGAGCCGACGCAGATCTGCCGGGTCGTTCACGGTCTCAAGCAAGGGGAAGGCGTTGGTGGGCATGGGGTACTATTTATTCAATAGCAGAAAAAGCTTATGTAATAAGCGATAACGGCTATTTTTCCTTTAATTCGAGCGCCGAAGCACGGTGTCGGCCAGCGCGGCGAGCAACGCGGTATCGCGCAGGCCCGAGGCGGCCAGTCCGGCCAGCGCCTCGGCGTGAAGATTCTGCGCACTTTGGCGCGCCTGCGTCAGGCCGAGCAGCGAAACGTAGGTGGGCTTGGCATGCGCTGCATCCTTGCCAGCGGTCTTGCCAAGAGTGATGGAGTCTTGCGTCACATCCAAAATATCGTCCACCACCTGAAATGCCAGGCCCAAGGCGGCGCCATAGCGCGCCAAGCCTGCGAGCGCAGGCTCTGGCGCCGCGCCACAGGCGGCGCCCATCATCACGCTGGCCTGCAAGAGCGCACCGGTCTTAAGCTGGTGCATGTGGCGCAGCTGCACCTCGTCCAGCTGCAGGCCCACACTGGCCAGGTCAATGGCCTGGCCACCGGCCATGCCGGCGGCACCCGCAGCGCGCGCCAGCAATCGGCACAGCGCCGCCTGCACCGCCGCGGGAATAGCACCGCCCGCGGGAGCAAGCAGCTCAAAAGCCAGCGCCTGCAGCGCATCACCGGCGAGCAGCGCCCCAGCTTGGCCAAACTGCACGTGCACGGTGGGCTTGCCACGGCGAAGCACATCGTTGTCCATGCAAGGCATGTCGTCGTGCACCAGTGAGTACGCATGGATCAGCTCAACGGCACACGCGGCGCGTAGGGCCGCTTCGTCGAGTGCAGCGCGCTGCATGGCGCCCTCCTCGCCCGCCACCGCCTCGCGTGCCGCCAGCACCAGCAGCGGGCGCAGGCGCTTACCACCGCCCTGCACGGCATAGCGCATGGCCTCGCCCAACTGCGCCGGTGCATCCTGGCCCACCCACTGCGACAGCGCCGTTTCCACATGGGCGAGTTGCGCGGCACTCCAGGTGGGAAAAGTAGGGTCGGGCACGCTGCTCATTCTCCGGTCCATGCCTGCACGGTACCGGCGTCCAGCACTTTGATCTGGTCCTGCACCGCTTCCAGGCGCTCGCGGCAGTACGCGAGCAGCACCGCGCCGCGCTGGTAGCCAGCAAGCATCTGCTCAAGCGGCATCTGGCCGGATTCGATCCGCGCGACCAGTTGCTCGAGCTCTTCGAGCGCGGCTTCGTAACTGGTCGGTTCGGCGATTTTTGGTTTGGCCATAGGGCTTAGGGCGTGGGACAAGTGGGCAGGCGAAGCCGGGGATTTTAGGCGGTGCCGCCAGAACTGCGCGCTGCCACCCCCCACCCTCCTGAAATACACGCGACGACACTGCAAGAATGGGCGCACTGCCAATACCCACACTGCCTACAATCCTATTCCAGTAACAGCCTGTCGGGTTTGGCCCACCGGAAGCGAAAACGTCGCCAGCAAAGACTTTTTCGCCAGATTTACAGTTCCATAGCCCAGCTATGGGACACAAAGATTCAAAATTTTTCTCCCTATGCAAGCCCTGTGGATGGTGCTCGCCGCCTTCTTGTTTGCGAGCATGAGCGTGTGCGTCAAGTTCGCCTCGGTGTATTTCAGCTCCGCCGAACTGGTGTTCAGTCGCGGGCTCATCGGCATGGCGCTGCTGGCCTGGCTGGCGCGCCGCCAGGGCGTGGGGCTGGCCACGCAGGTCCCTCTCATGCACGCCTGGCGTGCCTTCATCGGCGTAATTTCGCTCGGCGGCTGGTTCTACGCCATTGCCCATTTGCCGCTGGCCACCGCCGTCACACTCAACTACATGAGCAGCTTGTGGATTGCCGTGTTTTTGGTGGGCGGCACGCTGATGGCATGGCGCCCTTCACCGACCGCGCCGCGCCCCGAACTGCACGGGCGGCTGCTGCTGACGGTGGCGGTCGGCTTCATCGGCGTGGTCCTGCTGCTGCGCCCCAGCATTGGCCAGGGGCCCGAGCAGGCACTGGCCGGGTTGGTCGGCCTGCTTGCGGGAATGTGCGCTGCCCTGGCTTACATGCAGGTGGTGGCGCTCTCTCGCATGGGCGAACCCGAGGCACGCACCGTTTTCTACTTTGGCCTGGGCTCGGTCGTGGCCGGCGGCGCAGCAATGATGCTCACCGGGCTTTCTGCCTGGCCCGGCTGGCCCGCGCTGTGGCTGCTGCCCATTGGCATGCTGGCCGCCGGCGGCCAGCTGTGCATGACACTGGCCTACGCCAGCGCCCACAACCCACGCGCCACGCTGGTCGTGGCCAACCTGCAGTATTCGGGCATTGTGTTTGGCGCGTTCTATGGTCTGCTGTTGTTTGGCGACGTGATCCCGCCGCTCGGCTGGGTCGGCATGGGCCTCATCCTTGCCAGCGGCATCCTGGCCTCGGTGCTGCGTGCGCGCACCGCGGCGGCGCCACCTGCCGAAGAACTCTGACGCACGGCGGGCGTGGGGCTGCGCACAATAGCGGCCTGATCCGCAGCCACTCCCTTCCCGCCATGATCTACACCCACCTTATTTCCGCCCAAGAATTGCTTGCTCTACGCAGCAGCGACACGCCCTGCATGGTGTTCGACTGCAGTTTCGACCTGCCGCAGCCTTCTGCCGGGCACGCGGCGTTTTTGCAAGCCCACATCCCCGGTGCCGTCTACGCGCACTTGGACGAAAGCCTCAGCGCCCTCCACGGCGCCCCTGGTGCCGACGGTAGCGTGATCACCGCGCACGCAGCCGATCGCCCCATGTCCGGCGGGCGCCACCCGCTGCCCACGCGCGAGCGCTTTGCCGTCTGGCTCTCCGGCGTCGGTTTGGCCAACGGCATGCAGGCGGTGGTGATGGACCGCAATGGCGGAGCGTACTGCGGCCGGTTGTGGTGGATGCTCAAATGGATGGGACACGACGCAGTCGCCGTGCTCGACGGCGGCCTGGCCGCCTGGCGCGAGGCCGGTGGCGAAGTCGCCTCGGGCGAAGAGCCGGCGCATTTCCAGACCAATTTCACGGTGCGCGAACCGCTGCGCACCCTGCGCACCGCAGACGAAGTGCAGGCCCAGCTTGGTACGCCTGGCCAGACCCTGATCGACGCGCGCGCCCCCGAGCGTTACCGCGGCGAGGTAGAGCCGCTGGACCCGGTGGCCGGCCATATTCCGGGAGCGCTCAACCGCCCATTCACACAGAACTTCGGGCCCGACGGGCGCTTCAAGAGCGCAGAACTGCTGCGCAGCGAGTTTGCAGCACTGCTGGGCACGCACAGCGCAGCCGGCGTGGTGCACCATTGCGGCAGCGGCGTCACCGCCAATCCCAATTTGATCGCCATGGAGTTGGCCGGCTACGCCCCTGCAGCGCTGTTTGCGGGAAGCTGGAGCGAATGGTGCAGCGACCCGGCGCGGCCCGTGGCGCGCGGCTGAATTGCAATACGGGGCCTTGCCCTGAGAGCGACTGCAGGGCCCCTCAACTTGTAAGGCAAATTCCTACAAAGCACCCCCGCAAACCAGACGCGCGGCGCAGCCAGACGCCGACTTAATTTCTTATTGGACCAGTTTCACAATCCATTTCATCGGATCACCCAAGCAGGCATACAGCAAGCAATGTGACTCCCGAACCGAAAGGATGTGTCCCATGACCCAAGAACAAGTTCTCGCCGAAATCCGCGAAGCCAACCTGACCTACCTGATGTTGGCCCAGACGCTGATCCGCCAGGACAAGGCCGAGGCCGTGTTCCGGCTTGGGCTCAACGAAGAATCGGCCGATCTGATCGTTTCGCTCTCGCCGTCCCAGGTGATGAAGATCGCCTCGCGCAACACGCTGCTGTGCAGCTTCCGCGTGGACGACAACCTGGTGTGGGGCTTGCTGACCAACCACGAAACGCCGCGCAAAGTGGGCAACGACAAAACGAACACGTTGCACGCCAACATTCTGATGGCCAGCCGCGTGTCAGAAGTGCTCTGAGCACCCCGCGATCCGCACCACCACCGTTCGCCCACTGATCGAGACTGCCATGCCCCAAACCACTGCCCCCACCTGCCCCAGCACCCCCAAGCGCGCCGCTGCCAAGAGCGTTCTCAATGAGTCGCGCCAGATTGAGCGGGCAGCCCTCTTGATCAGCATGGGCGCCCGCATGCAGGTGCTCGAATCTGAAACCACGCTGTCGTACGAGCGCCTGATCCGGCTTTACAAGGAAATTGCGGGCAAGTCACCCTCAAAAGGCCAGTTGCCGTTTTCCACCGACTGGTTCCTTACCTGGCAGGAAAACATCCACAGCTCGCTGTTCCTCAACATTTACGAATACCTGAGCAAGGGCATGGACCTTGACTCGGTAGAACTGCTCACCAAGGCCTACCGCCTCTACTCCGAGCAGATCGAGATCGCCGAGGTCGAGCCCCTGCTGTCTTTCACACGCGCCTGGCGTCTGGTGAAGTTTGTCGATGCCAGCATGCTGACCCGCACCCAGTGCACCGTATGCAAGGGCCAATTCGTCACCGAGCTGTACGAAAACCGAGGCTACACCTGCGGCCTGTGCAACCCACCGGCGCGTGCCGGCAAGAGCAAGAG
>JBQMQB010000078.1:8047-9190 GCA_052172715.1 Giesbergeria sp.
ATACACCTGCCGACCTGACACCGCATAGGTCCCCACCACCACCGCCTGCGCGGCGTGCGCACTGCTGACCTCGCGCAGTTCGCGCGACAGCAGCAACTGGCCCTCTTGCGGCACCAAGGCCACGCTGCTGCGCAACCGCAACTCCGGCACTGGCAGACCGCGTTGCACCAGACGCCCAGCGATCTGCTCAGACACCACCCTGCCAAAGCGAGACGACTGGTCCAGGTGATCCAGGTTGACCAGCGTCGCCACCAGCACGGGGGCGTGCGCATCGAGCGGCGCGCGCTCCAGCAGCGCATCGGCGGCGGCGTAGCTGCTACCCACCAGATCGGTACTCTGGCTCAGGGAAAGCGCAGGGCCGTACTTTTCACCGTAGTAGTAGCCGGCGCAACCAGTGAGCGAGCTCGCCGCGAGCAAAGCCAGCGCCAGCGCCGGAACACCACGGTGCGCCATATGCACAAGCCGTTTCATGGCTTCACCACCTGCCAGGTCGTGAGCGGCATGGGCGCAGGTGGCGGCAATTCAGGTTGGTACAGCGCAGCGTCGGCACGTTCGATGTAGTACAGGTCCGCCGAGCCCGCCAGGTACCGGTCATGACTCTTGAGCGTGGTGGTAATAAGCACTTCTGTACGCGTAGGCCCGCCCGCTGCGGCGCCCTGGGTATAGAGCTGGGCCATGTCAACGGCAAGACCTGCACCTACGCCAATCAGTGTGGACATACCAGGCAGCAAGACGCGGTCGGAGTAATGCTCCTTCCAATCGCGCCACACACCCACACCAGCGCCCAACATCGTGCCACCCAAGGGAATGGGCAGGCTGCGAGGCACCGACGCTTCGTGCTGCACCAGTTGCGTCTGCACCTCTAGTTCGACCGCCGTCGGCACGGTGGACAGGGCCAACCCTCGGTCCAACAACTGGACCCGCAACAACTTGAGAAAGCCCTGATTGAAGCTGGAGCTGTCTGCCACCGTGACATAGATAGGGTTCTCGCCTTGGGGCCAATCGGAGATTTTTTGAGCCACTCGCGTGGCCACATCGCCGGCCAGCACATCCCAATGGTGCACGGCGCGCGCCTTTTTTTGACCTGTGGCGGGGTAGTTGTCGGCGCGCGGCACGTCAAGGGTGCCGCAGCCGACCAGCAGC
>JBQMQB010000079.1:0-8884 GCA_052172715.1 Giesbergeria sp.
TGAACAGTACGGGGTACGCGTCGGCATGTGGCGGCGCCTTGAAGGCGAAATCTGCGGCCAGCAGCGGAACGCGCGAATCGACCAGCCAACACGCCACGCCCAAGGCATTGCGCAAAAGCGAGACGTGGCAGAACTCGCGCAGCAGGCCCAGGTCTTGCGCCTCATGCAGGGTGAGGTGGGCCATGCCGCCTTCTACCGACAGCTCCAGCCGCACGTCTTGCGTCAGCAGGCCGTGGTGGCGGCACCAGCGCGAGAGGGCGAGTTCCAGGTGCGGCGCGCTGATGGACGCGCGCGCCAGCATGCCGTAGCTGCCCCAGGGCAGGCGGCGGCCGAACCAGCCAAGCGCCTCGTCGTCAAGCTCGCGCATGGCGGCGTCGGAAATGCGCTCCATCTGCAGCGCGGTGATGCGCCCGCCTGGCTGCGCCAGAAGCTCCGGCTCAATGTGGGCGTGCTGCAGTGCACGGCGCGGGTCAAGGCCGCGCTGGGCATAGGCCTGGACGATGGCCCGCACGAAGGCGACAGGCGTTTCGGCACGCGCAGAACTGGTGCCTGCAGGGGCCAATGCTGCAGGCGTAGCTGTGCGGCGCGGCAGTTTGGGGGCTTTGGGGCGAGGGCTCGGGTGGGTCACAGCGCCCAGTGTGCCGCCCTTGTGGCACGATTTGCAACCTTTGTGGCAAGCGCGATTGCGCCGACGCTCCTATCCTGTACGGTTGGCAGGCATGGCGCACCAATGCAGGAGATCAAGCAATGACCGTACAGACCCTCTCTCCCGAACACTCCAGCCAGGCGCGCGGCGCCAGCGAACCGCCGCTGATCGAGCAGACCATCGGCACGTTTTTTGACAGCATGGTGCAGCGCCAGCCAGACCACGAGGCACTGGTCAGCTGCCACCAAGGTCGGCGCTACACCTATGCCGGGCTGCAGGCCGAGGCGCGCAAGCTCGCCAGCGCGCTGCTCCGCCAGGGCCTTGTCCCTGGCGACCGCGTCGGTATCTGGTCGCACAACAACTTTGAGTGGGTGCTGATGCAGCTGGCCACGGCCGAGGTGGGGCTGGTGCTGGTCAACATCAACCCGGCCTACCGCACGGCCGAGGTGGAATACGCGCTCAACAAGGTGGGTTGCCGTCTGCTGGTGACCATGGCGCGCTTTAAGACCAGCGATTACCTGGGCATGCTGCGCGAACTGGCGCCCGAGTGGGTGCACGGCCAGCCTGGCGAGCTGGTGTCGCAGCGCCTGCCGCACCTCGCCACCGTGGTGTGGATCGACGCACCGGGCAAGGAGGCTGCTGCGGGTGCTGACGAGCCCGGCCTGCTGCGCTTCTCTGAGTTTCTGGCGCGCGGTGACGCAGAGGATGCACGCATCCCCCAGATCGCGCGCAAGCTCAAGGCGACCGACCCGATCAACATTCAGTTCACCAGCGGCACCACGGGGTTTCCCAAGGGCGCCACGCTGACACACCGCAACATTCTGAACAACGGCCTGTTTATTGGCGAATGCATGCGGCTCACGCCGGCCGACCGGCTGTGCATCCCCGTGCCGCTGTACCACTGCTTTGGCATGGTGCTGGGAAACCTGGCGTGCTTCACGCATGGCTCGACCATCGTCTACCCGAACGATGGCTTCGATCCGCTGTCGGTGCTGCAAGCGGTGCAGGACGAAAAATGCACTGGCCTGCATGGTGTTCCCACCATGTTCATTGCCGAGCTGGACCACCCGCGCTTTGCCGAATTCGACCTTTCCACGCTGCGCACCGGCATCATGGCCGGCTCGCCTTGCCCGACCGAAGTCATGAAGCGCGTGGTCGAACAGATGCATCTCTCGGAAATCACCATTGCCTACGGCATGACTGAGACCAGCCCGGTGAGCTGCCAGAGCAGCACCGACACACCACAGGACAAGCGTGTATCTACGGTGGGCCGGGTGCAGCCGCACCTGGAGATCAAAATCGTCGACCCTGAAACCGGCGCTGTGGTGCCTCGGGGCGAGCGCGGTGAGTTTTGCACCCGCGGCTATTCGGTCATGCACGGCTACTGGGGCGACGTGGAAAAAACCCGCGAGGCCATCGATGCCGAAGGTTGGATGCACACCGGCGACCTCGCCACCATGGACGATGAGGGCTACGTCAACATCGTCGGCCGCATCAAGGACATGGTGATCCGCGGCGGCGAGAACATCTACCCCCGCGAAATCGAAGAATTCCTGTACCGCATGCCGCAAATTCAAGACGTGCAGGTGATTGGCGTGCCCGACCCGCGCTATGGCGAAGAGCTCTGCGCCTGGATCATCGTCAAGCCCGGCGAGACGCTCGACGAAGACGCTGTGCGTGCCTTCTGCAAGGGCCAGATTGCACACTACAAAGTACCGCGCCACATCCGTTTTGTGACCGAATTCCCGATGACGGTGACCGGCAAGATCCAAAAATTCCGCATGCGGGAAGCCACCATCGAAGCGCTGGGACTCGCCGAGCAAAAAACTGCCTGAACTGCAGCGCTGCCAACCACCTACCCGATTGCCATGCCAAAACTTAGCACCCAACTCAATTCCCGCTCTGCCGAATTCCAGGCCAACGCTGCCGCCATGCGCGTACTGGTCGATGACCTGGCATCTCAGATCTCGACCGTTTTCGAAGGCGGCGGCGAAGCCGCCCGCGCCAAGCACTTGGCGCGCGGCAAGCTGCTGCCGCGCGACCGGGTGCAGATGCTGCTCGACCCTGGTACGCCGTTTCTGGAACTGGCCCCGCTCGCCGCGCTGAACATGTACGGCAACGCGGCCCCCGGCGCCGGCCTTATCGCAGGCATTGGCCGCGTGAGTGGGGTGGACTGCATGATTGTGTGCAACGACGCGACGGTGAAAGGAGGCACCTACTACCCGCTTACGGTCAAGAAACACTTGCGCGCACAGGAAGTGGCGCAGCAGAACCACCTGCCGTGCATTTACCTGGTCGACTCGGGCGGCGCCAACCTGCCCAACCAGGACGAAGTCTTCCCCGACCGTGACCACTTTGGCCGCATCTTCTTCAACCAGGCCAACATGAGCGCGCAGGGCATTGCGCAAATTGCCGTGGTCATGGGCAGTTGCACGGCAGGCGGCGCCTACGTGCCGGCCATGAGCGACGAATCCATCATCGTCAAGAACCAGGGCACCATCTTCCTGGGTGGGCCGCCGCTGGTGAAGGCCGCCACGGGCGAGGTCGTCACGGCGGAAGATCTGGGCGGTGGCGACGTGCACACGCGCTTGTCGGGTGTGGCCGATCACCTGGCGCAGAACGATGTGCACGCTCTGCAACTGGCGCGCAATGCAGTGCGGAATTTGAATAAAAATAAACCTCTAACGCCCGCAGATGAAGCGCCAATAGCTCCTCTTTTTGAAGCGAATGAGCTTTACGGTGTGATCCCAGTGGACACGCGCAAGCCCTTTGATGTGCGCGAAATCATCGCCCGCATCGTCGATGGCAGCGAGTTCGACGAGTTCAAGGCGCGTTACGGCACCACAGTGGTGACAGGCTTTGCCCGTATCGAAGGCATGCAGGTCGGCATCATCGCCAACAACGGCATCCTGTTTTCTGAGTCGGCCTTGAAGGCCACGCACTTCATTGAGCTGTGCTGCCAGCGCAAGGTGCCGCTCATCTTCTTGCAGAACATCACCGGCTTCATGGTCGGGCGCAAGTACGAAAACGAAGGCATTGCCCGCAATGGCGCCAAGATGGTCACCGCTGTGGCCACGGCCAGCGTGCCCAAATTCACCATCATCATTGGTGGCAGCTTTGGTGCTGGCAACTACGGCATGTGTGGCCGCGCCTACAGCCCACGCTTCCTCTGGATGTGGCCCAACGCGCGCATCAGTGTCATGGGCGGCGACCAGGCTGCTGGCGTGCTCGCCACCGTGAAGCGCGACGGCATTGAGGGCAAAGGTGGCCAGTGGAGCATGGAGGAAGAAGAAGCCTTCAAAGCCCCCATCCGCCGCCAGTACGAAGACCAGGGCCACCCCTACTACGCCACGGCGCGCCTGTGGGACGACGGCGTGATCGACCCCGCCGACACGCGCCGCGTGCTGGCGCTGGGCCTGGCAGCGTCGCGCAACGCGCCGATCGAAGACACCAAGTTTGGTTTGTTTCGCATGTAAGCCCAAGTGCCGCCATGAATCCTGTCGCCCACTTCCAGACGCTTGCACGCTACAACCGGTGGGCCACGACGCGTGTGCTGGAGTCGGTGGCAGCTGTTTCGGATGACGCCTACCGCCGCGACGTCGGCCTGTTCTTTAGAAGCCTTCATGGCACCCTCAACCACCTGCTGGTGGGGGAGCACCTGCTGTGGTTCCGCCGCTTCGCCGAAGGCATTTCGCCGAAACTGGAACTGGACGCTGAAGTGGAGCAAGACCGAGTGCAGCTCGCCAGGCGGCTGCGTGAAGGTGCGGCGCACTGGGCGCCCCTGATTGCACGGTGGCCGGTCGAGCGGTTCGACGGCTCGCTGGACTACACCACCATGCGCGGCACAGCGGCATCGTTGCCCTTTGCCACCACGCTGGCCCATGTCTTCAACCACGGTACCCACCACCGCGGACAAATCACCGCAGCGCTCACGGTGCTGGCTCAGCCATGCCCTGAACTTGATCTGGTGTATTTCCTTCAAACCGAACCACAGGAACCCGCTGCATGAGCCATCTGACCGTCACCTATGAGGGCGCCGTTGCCCGCATCACGCTCACCCAGCCCGAGGTGCGCAACGCCTTTAGCGACGAAGTGATCGCCGACATCACCGCCGCCTTTACCGAGGCGGGCGGGCGTGGCGACGTACGCGCCATCGTGCTCGCTGCCGAGGGCACGGCGTTCTGCGCCGGCGCCAACCTCAACTGGATGCGGCGCATGGCGGACTACACGCGGGGCGAAAATCTGGCGGACGCGGCCAAGCTTGCTGAGATGTTGCGTGTGATGTACGAGTGCCCCAAGCCCACCATCGCCCGCGTGCAGGGCGATGTCTACGCTGGTGGCATGGGTCTGGTAGCCGCGTGCGATATGGCCGTGTGCGTCGACACCGCAGGTTTTTGCCTCAGCGAGGTCAAGCTCGGGCTCATCCCCGCCACGATCAGTCCCTACGTGATTCGCGCCATGGGCGCGCGCGCTGCGCACCGCTACTTCCTTACCGCAGAGCGATTTGATGCGACCGAGGCGCTGCGCATCGGCTTCGTGCACGCGGCAGTCGCTGCTGACCAGCTTGACACCAAGGTGGGCGAGTTGCTCAAGGCGCTCACTGCCGCCAGCCCCAACGCTGTGCGCGCCTGCAAACGGCTGGTGCTTGATGTGGCCGAGCGCGAAATCAACGCCAGCCTGATTGCCTCCACGGTGGCAGGCATTGCAGACATCCGCGCCAGCAGCGAGGGCCGCGAGGGCGTGCAGTCCTTCCTGCAAAAGCGCAAGCCTGCATGGCTTGCCGACCCAAGCGCCTAAAGAACCGACATGGACGCCCTCTGGCTGCACCTCGTTCAATGGCTGCACACGCTCGGCCTGCACGTGGACGCGGGTACGGCGCGTGAGGTAGCCGGGGGCATGGCCCAGGTCACGCAGAAGCTCGACATGCCAAGCTTGCTGGCGCTGGCTGCCGCGCTGGGTTGGGCCAGTGGTTTTCGGCTTTACGCCGTGGTCTTCATCGTTGGCCTGATGGGCGCCACCGGCGCGCTGGCCCTGCCGATGGGTTTGCACGTCTTGGAGAGCCCGATGGTGCTGGCAGCGGCCGGCAGCTTGATGCTGGTGGAGTTTTTCGCCGACAAAGTGCCGTGGATCGACAGCATCTGGGATGTGGTGCACACCGTGATTCGCGTGCCCGGCGGCGCGCTGTTGGCTGCGGGCGTGTTTGGTGCCGACAACGCCACCATGGGCGTTGTTGCTGGCCTGCTCGGCGGCTCACTTGCCGCCACCTCCATGGCCACCAAGATGACGACGCGTGCGGCGGTGAATACCTCACCCGAACCGTTCTCCAA
Organism: Giesbergeria sp.; assembly: GCA_052172715.1. Lineage (GTDB taxonomy): Bacteria > Pseudomonadota > Gammaproteobacteria > Burkholderiales > Burkholderiaceae_C > Simplicispira. The sequence goes on from JBQMQB010000079.1 coordinate 5,974, forward strand.
CTGGGGCCTGTCGTTCTTAGAGGACGGACTGGTCGTGGGCGTGGTCTGGTTGGCCACCCAGCACCCGGTGGCCTTCGGCTTCGCGTTGCTGGTAATGGTGGTGCTGTCTGTTTTCGTGCTGACGCTGCTGTTCAAGTTTTTCAAACTGGTGTGGCGGCGGCTTGCTGCCACGACGTCTGGCGGTGTGCAGCGTGCCTGACGCGACACCGAGTCCATTTCCTTCATGAGCCTGACCTTGCCAACCAATTCCGTATCTCCGCCCCAGGCCGACTGGTCGCAGCGCAGCCTGCGCGCCGTCTGGCACCCGTGCACGCAGATGGCACGTGCCGAAAAAGTTCCACCACTGGCCATGGCGCGGGGCGCAGGGCCGTGGCTGTACGACTACGACGGCGCGCGCTACTTTGACGCCAACAGCTCGTGGTGGGTCAACCTGTTTGGCCATGCGGATGCACGCATCAACGCGGCCATCCGGCAGCAGCTCGATACGCTGCCGCATGTGATGCTTGCCGGCTGCACGCATGCGCCGGCCGTGCTGCTGGCTGAAAAGCTCTCGGCACTGACAGGCGGCGCACTCGGCCACACCTTCTTTGCCAGCGATGGCGCCAGCGCAGTAGAGATCGCGCTCAAGATGAGCTTTCATTCTTGGCGCAACCGGGGCCAAACTGAGCGGCGTGAATTCGTCTGCCTGCGCCACGGCTACCACGGCGAAACGCTGGGCGCCTTGTCGGTCACCGACGTGGCGGTGTTCCGCGACGCCTACGACCCTTTGCTGATGCGCTCGCATGTGGTGGAGGCGCCCGATGCGCGCCAAGGCCCGGCGCAGGAGGCGCGTGCGCTTGCCGACATGCACCGCGTGCTGACCGAACGCCGTGGCCACATCGCCGCTGTCATCGTCGAACCGCTGGTGCAGTGTGCCGCTGGCATGGTGATGCACGAACCTTCGTACCTGCGCGCGTTGCGTGCGCTGTGCGATGCATTCGATGTGCACCTGATTGCCGACGAGATTGCCGTGGGCTGCGGGCGCACGGGCAGTTTTTTTGCATTCGAGCAGGCAGAGGCAGGCTGGCCCGATTTCATCACCCTGTCCAAGGGCATCAGCGGCGGCACCTTGCCTTTGTCGCTGGTGCTGACCACCGAGGCGGTCTTCCAGTGTTTCTGGAGCGAGCAAGTAGAGCGTGGCTTTCTGCATTCGCATTCGTACACCGGCAACGCGCTGGCCTGCGCGGCCGCCAACGCGGTGCTCGATCGCTTTGCGACCGACAACGTGCTGGAACAGAACCGCCGACAGGCGCGCTGGTTGGCCGAGGCGTTTGCGCCGCTGGCCACCGATGCGCGCGTGCAGCACCTGCGCCAGCGCGGCACGATTTTGGCGTTTGATGTGCGCGAAGACTTGGCACCGCCAGGATTTGCCGAGCGGTTTCACCTTGCGGCCCGCAAGCACGAGCTGCTCATTCGGCCGATTGGCCGCACTGTGTACCTCATGCCGCCCTACGTGCTCGACGAAGCACTGGTGCAATTTTTGGCGCAGGCCGTCATGGCAACGCTGGACGAGGTGGCACCATGCTGATCACCCACCTTCAGTCCAAGCTCGACGCACTGGCCGCAAAAAGCCTGATTCGCGTGCTGCGCGAATCTGTCGGGCCGACTGCACCGCGCCAGCAGGTGCGCAACCAAGATGGCACGGTGCGCGAACTGCTCATGTTCTGCAGCAACGACTATCTTGGCCTAGCCGCGCACCCCGCACTCGCCGAGGCGCTGCGTGAAGGCGTGGCGCGCTACGGCGCAGGCTCGGGCGCTTCGCACCTCATCAGCGGCCACTCGCAGGCGCATGCCGCGCTAGAGCGGGCACTGGCCGCGTGGATGGCGCCCTGCATCACCGACGACGCGCGCGCGCTCTTTTTCTGCACGGGCTACATGGCCAACCTCGCAGTGCTGACGGCGCTGGGCGATGCAGGGGCCGAAATTTTCTCCGAGCAGGTGAACCACGCCTCGCTGATTGACGGCACGCGGCTGGCAAACGCCACGGTGCAGCGCTATGGCCACGGTGATGTGGCGGGTTTGCAGCTGCTGCTGCAGGCCAGCAGCGCGCAAATCAAACTCATCGTCACCGACGCGGTGTTCAGCATGGATGGCGATTTGGCGCCGCTGGCGGCCTTGCTCGCGCTGGCCGAACAGCACGGTGCCTGGCTGATCGTGGACGACGCGCACGGCTTCGGCGTGCTTGGGCCTCAAGGGCGCGGCACGTTGGCGCAGTTGGGCCTGCGAAGCGAGCGGCTGATTGCCATCGGCACGCTGGGCAAGGCTGCGGGCGTAGCCGGCGCTTTTGTCGCGGCACACCCGACCATCATTGAGTACTTGGTGCAATCCGCGCGGCCCTACATCTTCACCACGGCTGCGCCGCCTGCCTTGGCGCACGCGCTGTTGGCCAGCCTGCAACTCATTGCCGGGGAGGAGGGCGATGCACGCCGCGCCCAACTGCGCGCCTTGCAGCAGCAACTGCAAACGGGCGTCGCAGCCCTGTTGGCACGCCATGCACCGCCCGGCTGGCACCTGCTGCCCTCGGACACGCCCGTGCAGCCACTGGTGGTGGGCAGCAACGCCAGCGCGGTGGCCCTGGCGGCGCAGCTGGAACAGCGCCACGGCATTCGCGTACCGGCCATTCGCCCGCCCACCGTCCCTGTTGGCACGGCGCGGCTGCGCATCACCCTGTGTGCCAGCCACACCGCCGCCGACATTGCCCTGCTGCTGGCTGCACTGGAAGAGACCGCGCAAGAGCAGGTCTGCGCCTCGGAGGTCGCGGCATGAAGGGCTTTTTCATCACAGGCACCGATACAGGCATTGGCAAAACCTGCATCACTGCCGGCTTGGCGCATGCGGCGGTGCACGCCGGGCTGCGCGTGGCGGCCCTCAA
>JBQMQB010000080.1:0-1721 GCA_052172715.1 Giesbergeria sp.
AGGGCACGCCAGTGGTGACCAACCCGCGCGAGCATCTGGCGGCGCGCTGGCTGCCATGGCGCGAGGCCGCCGAGGCCTGCTTTTCCAAGAGCAATGCGCAGGCTTGCCTGAGTTTGCCGCAGCGTGTGTCCGGGGTGAGACTTCCGGCGCAGGTGCAAGTCTGGTGAGTGAGGCGCTTAGCCGGGGGCGGGCGCAGCGGTAGGCAGGCGCAGGGTGACGCCGCCGGCGGCGCGTTCGCTCTCGCCCGTGAGAAGTGTGCGGGGCTGCGTGCCGACGCACAGCGGGCGCAGGGTATCGATGGCTGTTTGAAGCTCGGCGGCACCCTCTATCGTGGCGCGGTGGCGCTGAAGCACCTGCTGCGAGAGTTCCAGCAGCTTGGTATTGCGTGTGGCGCTGGCGTGTTCCAGCAGCAAGTCGATCGCAGCGCGGGGCTGGCCTGCCAGGCTCTGTGCGATCGCCTTCTCGGCGACCGTGTTGATCATGGGCAAGCAGGCACGGAACTGATCGGCAAACTGCTGGTGTGTGCCGCAGGCGCTGGCGAGCATCTGCGTCAGGCCACGGGTGTGCGCATAGCGCATGCCGATGGCCTGTATCCAGTCTTGCGCTTGGTCCAGGCTGATGGAGGTGGTGGCCAAGGCCGCGATCAGGCCTGTCAGGTTGCAGGCGGCTTCAAAGTCCAGCTCAGGGTCGGTAATTTCGCCCGCCATGCTGCGTATGGTGTCCACGACATCGGAAAACTTGCGTTGCCCAATGGCTTGCAGCGTACGCGCTACGCGTGCAAAGCGCCGCAGGCGCAGGCTGTCGTGGCGTTCGAGCAAGCGGGCGAAATCGGCCACGCAGCGGTCGAGGCCTTTGCTGTCGGTGAGCTCGAAGCACGTGAACGCGTACAGCACCAGCGATTGGTAGTCGAACAGCTTGGAGTCCAGGCCCATGCGCACCGCATGGCCGAGGGCTTTGTGCGCTTCCTCTCGCTCGCCCAGGTAGTAAGACATGACTCCCAGCTTTTGCACCCGCACCAGCGATTCGGGGGTGAGGCTGACCGCCAGGCGGTAGGTTTCCAGCGCAGCTTCGAACTGGCCCTGCTCCACTTGGGCGCGCCCGAGCACGTCGTACGCGTCGGCGTAGCCTGAGTCTTCCTGAATCAGGCCTTGCAAGGTCGTGGCGGCGTGCGAGAACTTGCCGCCCTCGATCTGTGCGCGTGCCACGCCGAGTTTGGCCCAGGGGAGTGCTTTGGCCGCGATCACGGCCTCGAACAGCTTTTGCGCCTCTTCGTGCCTGCCAAGGCGCAGCAGCAGCTCGGTGCCAATGCGCGCGGCATACAGCCAGTAGGGGGCACGGTCTTCAAAGCGTTTGGAGCACATGTGTGCGGCGGCTTCAAAATCCTCGACTTCGATGGCTTCAAAGATGGGGCTCAGGTGCTCTTTGCGCTGGCGGGCTTGGCGCAGGCGCTCAAACAGCGCAGAGGGTGTGAACGGTTTAAGCAAATAGCCGTCGAGTGCCGATTCTGCGGCCTCTGCCACTTTGGCGTAGGTGGCCTCGCCCGTGACCATGAAAAACACGGTGGAAAACGGCAGCAGCCGAGCGCGGCGCAAATCGTCGAGCAGCGTCTGGCCTGAGGTGTCGTGTTCATGGAACGATTGCTCGCACAGCACATAGTCGAAGGTCATGTGCTCGAGCCGGTTGCGCGCGTCGCGAATGCGGTTGCACTGCACCACCTTGCC
>JBQMQB010000080.1:1821-6884 GCA_052172715.1 Giesbergeria sp.
TCTATGCACTCATCCTCGCTACTGCGTGTCGCCACCTACAACATCCACAAGGGCGTACAAGGCTTCGGCCCGGCGCGACGTCTGGAGATTCACAACCTGGGGCATGCGGTGGAGCAGCTCGATGCCGACATCGTCTGCCTGCAGGAGGTGCGCAGCCTGAACCGGAGCGAGGCCGCCTACTTCGATCGATGGCCCGATCTGCCGCAGGCGCAGTACCTGGCGCCAGAGGGCTATGAGGCGGTGTACCGCACCAACGCGGTGACCAAGCATGGCGAACATGGCAACGCGTTGCTCACACGCTGGCCGGTGTTGGGCCACCAGCATGAGGATATTTCCGACCACCGTTTCGAGCAGCGCGGGCTGCTGCACGTGGAGATCGATCTGGACGGGCGTCCGGTGCATTCCATCGTGGTGCACTTGGGGCTGATTCCTGGCAGCCGGTTGCGCCAGGTGCAGCGCCTGCGCCAGTTCATCGAGCGCGAAGTGCCCGTAGGTGCTCCGCTGGTCGTGGCGGGGGACTTCAACGACTGGGGGCTGCAGGTGAAAAAGGGGCTGGCGCAGATCGGGCTGGTGGAGTTTGAGCAACGTGCTTTTACCTACCCGGCGCGCCTTCCCATCGTGCAGCTCGACCATATCTATGTGCGCGGCCTCACGCCCGTGGGCACGCACGTGCCACAAGGCCGCATCTGGTGGCGCATGTCCGACCATCTGCCGCTGGTGGCAGAGTTTCGGTTGTAGCGTTCAGAGTTTTCATTCAGGATGCCGCGCAACGTAGAACTGATTCCCGGCCACAGCGTAGCGCTGCTGCAGGGTGCGCAGGAGCTGTTTCCCGCACTGGTGCAGGCTATGGACGGCGCTGTGCAGAGCGTGCGCTTTGAAACCTATATCTGCGACTTCACCGAGAGCGGCGCGCGCATTGGCGAGGCGCTTGAGCGCGCAGCCCAGCGCGGCGTGCAGGTGCAGTTGCTGGTCGATGGTTTTGGCACTGGGGGGCTGGCGACTGAATGGCTCAAGCGCCTGCACGCTGCCGGCGTGCAGTACCAAGTGTATGCGCCAATGGGGCCTTTGGGCCTGTTGCTGCCGCACCGCTGGCGCCGCCTGCACCGCAAGCTGTGCGTGGTCGATGGCGCGGTCTTGTTTTGCGGTGGCATCAACTTGCTCGACGATTTTCACGACCCCAACCATGGACGGCTCGATGCTCCGCGGCTCGACTTTGCGGTGCAGGTGCAGGGGCCCATCGCGCAAGAGGCGCAGGCCACCATGAAAACAGTGTGGTGGCGCATGCAGGCGGCCAGTGCCGCGCGCTCGCGCCACCTGGCCGAGGCCCGTCAGGCTTTGCTGGCCGCTCAGTCGGCAGAGCATCGAAGTGCCAACGCGCAGCAAGACAGAGGGACGGTGCGTGCCGCCCTGCTGCTGCGCGACAACCTGCTTAACCGCGCAGGGATAGAGCGTGCCTACCTTCGCGCCATTGCCCAGGCACGCGTTGAAATCATCATCGCCAACGCCTACTTCGTGCCGGGCCGACGTCTGCGCCATGCCCTGGTGCACGCGGCCCAGCGCGGGGTCCGAGTGCGTTTGCTGCTGCAGGGCCGCTATGAATACTTCCTGCAGTACCACGCGGCGCGGCCGGTGTACGGCGTGCTGTTGCAGGCCGGCATCGAAATCTACGAATACTCGCCGAGCTTTCTGCACGCCAAGGTGGCGGTGATCGATGCCGAAGGCGCACACCCCTGGGCTACCGTGGGTTCGTCCAACCTCGATCCGCTGAGCCTGCTGCTGGCCCGTGAAGCCAACGTGGCGGTGGCCGATGCAGGGTTCGCCCGCACGCTGCGCGCGCGGCTGGTGGGCGCCATGGAGCATGCTGGCCAGCAGATCGACAGTGCCACCTACGCCGCCAGACCGTGGCGCGCGCGCCTGCTGGATCGGCTGGCCTTTGCGTTGGTGCGCACGGCCCTTTGGGTTACGGGTAACCGCTATTGATCAGCATTGTTGGTGGTTTAATGCTATTAAAATAGTAGCTTGTAACGCACGCCAGATAAGCGGTAACGGCCTAAAACCTTTAAAATACACAGATCCAGCGCCGCTGGTAACATTCGCCCATGCAGCGCCCCGAACCCGCCGAAACCCGCCCCGACTCCCAGGACGAGGGCGTTCCCGTCTCCGTGAAAATCCGCGAGCGCATTGTTGCCGCGCGCAAGCGATTTAACGCCAACGACAACATCGCCTCGTTCATCGAACCGGGTGAGCTGGAGCGCCTGCTTGATGAGGTCGAGATCAAGATGCAGGGCGTGCTCGACAGTATGGTCATCGACACCGACGGCGACCACAACACCCAGAACACCGCTCGCCGCGTGGCCAAGATGTACTTGAACGAAGTGTTCAACGGCCGCTACGTGGCGCCCCCGCCCATCACCGAATTCCCCAACGCGGAGCATTTGAACGAGCTGATGATCGTGGGCCCGCTCACCGTGCGCAGCGCCTGCAGCCACCATCTGTGTCCGGTGATTGGCAAAATCTGGATCGGCGTCATGCCCAACGAGCACACCAACGTGATTGGCCTGTCCAAGTACGCGCGCCTTGTCGACTGGGTCATGGGCCGACCGCAAATCCAGGAAGAAGCGGTGGTGCAGCTGGCCGACCTCATCATGGAAAAGACCCAGCCCGACGGCCTGGCCATCGTCATGGAGGCGAGCCACTTCTGCATGTCCTGGCGCGGCGTGAAAGAGATGGACAGCAAAATGCTCAACTCCGTCATGCGCGGCGTGTTTCTCAAAGACGCTTCGCTGCGCCGCGAATTCCTTTCCCTCATTCCCGGAAGAAACTGACATGCTCGTACGCCTGCTCTACGCCAGCCGCGCCGTCGACACATCGCCTGAAGCCATCGAGGCCATCCTCACCCAGTCGCGTGAGCACAACCCAGGTTGCGGTATCACCGGCATCCTGTGCTACGGCGGCGGCGTGTTTTTGCAGGCCATCGAGGGCGGGCGCTCTGCGGTGAATGAGCTCTACGGCCACATTCAGCGCGACGTGCGCCACAAGGATGTGGAGCTGCTGCACTACGAAGAAATCTCTGAGCGGCGCTTTGGTGGCTGGACCATGGGCAAGGTCAATCTCAACAAGATCAACCACTCCATCTTGCTGAAGTATTCCGAGAAGCCTGAACTTGATCCGTACAACGTGTCGGGCAAGGTGTCGTTTGCGCTGCTCGAAGAACTCATGGCCACGGCGGCCATCATCGGCCGGGTCTGAGAGCCGGTTCTGACGCGGCGGGCGCTCTTGCGGCTGATTGGCGTCGATTTCACCGGCAGCCCGAGCCGGCGCAAACCGGTGGTGCTGGCGCACGGGCAGCTACAGGGCACAACAGTGCGCCTGGAAGCACTTTCGCGTTTCGACACGCTGGCCGGTTTTGGCGCATGGCTGGCCGTACCAGGGGATTGGGTTGGCGGCTTTGATCTGCCGTTTGGCCTGCCGCGCGAGCTGGTGGAAATTTTGGGTTGGCCGCAAGATTGGCGCGCGTGCATACAGCATTACTGCCAGCTCACGCGCGCCGACATTCGCGAGCAATTTGCCGCGTTTTGCGCCGCGCGCCCCACGGGCGCCAAGTTCGCGCACCGCACGACCGACCGGCCAGCCGGCTCAAGCCCCAGCATGAAATGGGTCAATCCACCCGTGGCCTACATGCTGCACGCTGGGGTGCCGCTGCTGCTTGCGGCAGGCGCCCACTTGCCTGGGCTACATTCGGGCGACCCGATGCGGGTGGCGCTGGAGGCTTACCCAGGGCTGCTGGCGCGCGAGCTTATCGGCCGACGCAGTTACAAGAGCGATTCCAAAGCCGCGCAAACCGCTGAGCGGCTGATTGCCCGCAAAGACTTACTCACCGCGCTGGAAACCGGGCGCACGCGACTGGGCCTGCGGTTGCGCCTGAGTGTGGCGCAGGCTGAGACGTTGGTGCACGACGCCAGTGGCGACAGTTTGGATGCGGTGCTCTGCATGCTGCAAGCCGCCTGGGGCGCGCAGCGCCATGCAGAAGGAGATGCGCTCTATGGCCTGCTGCCCACACTCGATCCGCTGGAAGGCTGGATCGTCACGGCCTGAGCTTTCGCGGCGGTTTACCATGTTGCCGATGAAGCGCCTACTCGCCTTGCCTGCATTGCTGCTCGTTCTGCAGGCGCTCGCTGCGCCCGCACCCTGGTACTACTGGCGCAGCAAGGTGGATGGGGTGCGCATTTGCGCCCAGATCTCGCCCGGCCCCGGTTGGGACCGCGATGGTGGTCCCTACGAAGGGCCGGGTTGTGCGCCCAAGCCACGCGTCTTTGTCATCCCCGTGCGCTGAGCTCTTCAAAACACCCGTTGCACCGTCACCCACTGGTCCTTTCGCGCCGCCGGAACCGCTATGCCAACCTTCGAAACTCTGCTTGCCTTCTTTGGCGTCTCGCTGCTGCTGGGCATTACGCCCGGCCCTGACAACCTGTTCGTGCTGGTGGAATCGGCCCAACGCGGCTGGCGCGCCGGTATGGCGGTGGTGCTCGGCTTGTGCTCAGGCCTGGTGTTCCATACGGCGGCGGTGGCGCTGGGGCTTGCAGCGTTGTTTGCCGCGTCGGCGACGGCGTTTACCGTGCTGAAGTATGTGGGTGCGGCCTACCTCACCTGGCTGGCCTGGCAAGCACTGCGCCCGCGTAGAGACGCGGCGGCAGAGTCGGACGACGCCACAGAGCCCGCCGACAGCGGTGCCACCCGACCCACGGGAAATCCGTGGCGCATGGTCGGGCGTGGCCTCGTGATGAACCTTACCAACCCGAAGGTGCTCATTTTCTTCCTCGCCTTTTTGCCCCAGTTCGCCGACCCGGCGCGCGGCAGTGTGGCGCCGCAGATCATGGTGCTCGGCGTGGCGTTCATGGTTGCCACACTGCTGGTGTTTGGTGCCATCGCCTTTTTCTCTGGCGCCTTCGGTACTTTGTTGCTGCGCTCCGAGAAAGCACAGCGCTGGATCAACCGGGCGGCCGGGGTGGTGTTTCTGGGGCTGGCCCTGCGGTTGGCTACCGTGACGCGCAGTTGAATGAAAG
>JBQMQB010000080.1:6984-8880 GCA_052172715.1 Giesbergeria sp.
CAGTACACCGCATTGCGGCCCGTTTCTTTGGCATGGTAGAGCGCCTTGTCGGCCCGGTTCACTAGCTCCTCAAAACCGAACCCGAACCCCTTGCGCACGGTCGCTACACCAATACTCACTGTGACCGAAACGAAGGCCTCTTCGTTATGGACGGGCACGGCTATCGCAGCCACCTCGTGGCGCAGCAACTCGGCCACACGCAAGGCGCTGATGCCATCGGTTTCGGGCAGTACGATGACGAATTCTTCGCCCCCAAAACGCGCCACGATGTCCACCCCACAGCGCTTGCGTGTCGCACAGGCCTGGGCCACGGCGCAGATCACGCGGTCGCCGGTGAGGTGTCCCCAGGTGTCGTTGACTGCTTTGAAGAGGTCAATGTCCACCACCAGCAGTGACAGTGGGCGATCGAACCGTTCCATGCGCTTGCATTCGTTGGTGCCCAGCTTCATCAGCGTGCGCCGGTTGGAGAGGCCCGTCAATGAGTCATTGGCCGCCAACAATTCCAGTGCAGAGTTGAGTTCTTGCAGTAGCGTGTTCTGCTCGACGAGTTGGCGGTTGATCTGCGCAATCTCGTGTTCCTTTTGCTTGCGGTCATGGATGTTGAAGGTGACGCCAATCAGGCGTTTGCCTGGAGTGGTGCTGCTGCGGTCCATGATGCGACCGTAATTGGCAAACCAGACCCACTCGTCGGCCTTGGACCGCAAGCGAAACTCGGCGCGGTATTGCGGAGTCACCCCTGCCACATGGTCGGCCACCGCTTGCCGCACGATGTCGAGGTCTTCGGGGTGAAACAGGCCAAAGATGTCCTGCATGCCCGACACGATTTCGTTCTCAGTGAAGCCCAACTCCAGAAACGTTTTCGTCGCCTTGTGGGTGACTTGGCCGCTCACCAGGTCGTTCTCCCACAGATCCAGCCCGGCGGCTTCCAGCACCAGCTCCAGTCGCTCCTTGTTCAGGTCTGCTTCATGGGCCATGGCGGCAATCACCTTGGCCCCATCAGGCCGATGGCATGGCACCGGCGTACCCGATGCGGCGCAGCAAGGCGGCAAACGAAGCCACAACACCGGGCGTGTTGAGCAGCTCGGGGGCCGTTTTGACTGCAATCACGCTTACCATCCGGCCCGTGCTTTTCCCCGTGGTGGCATCGAAGTACAGGGCCAGGTCGTCGTTGGCGTTGGAAAACCCGCGTCCCGTGCTTTCCGAGTAGTAGCAGATCGAGTCGGGCGCGACGATGTCGGGCACCGAGCTTGCAGACGAGTACATGATCAGGTTCTCGTTCAGGTTGTACAGAGTGTGCGTTTCTGTACTCTGGCTCGGGTCCGGGGCGTTGTCCAGGCGAATGGTGCCCGAATCGAGTGACGCGCTGGAGGTGGACTGCGTGACCGAGGTGATGAAGAAGTTTCGCACCACTGCGCAGGCCGGGCGGCCTGTGATCACGGTGATGGCATCGGCCACGGCGGCGGTGGTTGGCGGCGTCTGGGCCTGCAGCAGAAACTGCCCCAACCCACGTGCCTGTTCCAGCGTGCCCGGGATGTAGCTGCCCGACAGTGCAAAGCTGTTGCTGGCGTTGGAGGGCCACATCGCAATGCCCGAATACCCGCCAAACCCGGCCACCACACCGCCCGCCAGGGTTTCCACGCGTGCGGCGGTGGACGCCCCCAACACGGCGGACTCGACATCCACAAAGGCGCAGGCATCGCTGGCCAGTGCGACGGGGCACGGTGTCAGCAATGTGCTGCCGGTGTAGGTGGTCTGGGGCAACTCGGGCACTGCACGGCCAGCGCCATCGCCGTTCACCACCCACACCGCGCCCTGCGACATGGCCGCGCCAATCAGCGGCACCAGCGAGTTGATGGGCCCGATCTCCACGGCGATAAGGGCGCCCAGCTGGACGCT
>JBQMQB010000081.1:0-4331 GCA_052172715.1 Giesbergeria sp.
ACGATGCGCTCAAGTGGCGCCTCGGCATCCTCGCTGGTCGGCGCGCGGTTGAGCGTGCCCGAAAGACCGGCGGCGAACACCAAAGTCCATTCCTTGCCGAACTGCGCCGCTTCGTTTACCAGCGCATCGAAAGAGCCCAGCTCCTCTGGCGTCTTGTCGACGCACATTTGCGGCACCAGTGCGCCGCCTTCTCCTTGGGCGAAACGCGTGCGCTGTTCCGGCGTGGCGTCGTCCGGCAGCTCCACGCCGGCAAACACAAACAGCAAACGCTGGGGCTCTGGCTGGGAACGGGCGGCCTGCAAAAGATCGTCAAAGCTGGAGATTTCCATGGCACAAATTCCTGATGATGAAAAATAACGGGCGGTACGGCTTAGAACGCATCGGCTGCGCCGCCGAGCACCGAGAAGTACGCGGCGGTGGCCGGTCTGACACGAGCACGCTTGGGCGCTACCACGGTGCCAATGCTGACGAAACACAGCGCCTGCTGCGCATCACCCAGGCCAAACAACGTGCGCAGCGGCGCGGAACCCATGGCTTTTCCGCTGGTGAGCGCCGAGCCAAATCCCAGGGCCGTGGCCATGAGCAGCAGGTTCTGCACCGCGCAACCGGCCGAGAGGATGCGCTCGCCAGGCTCAATTTCTGGGTCGCCACAGGCCAGGTCGACCACCAGCAGCAGCAGAACCGGTGAGCGAAACGCCTTTTCACGCGCCTGCTCCATCTGTTCGGGCGTGGCCTGGGTGTCGCGCTCGTGCAGAGCTTGCGCAAAGGCTTGCGCAAGCTCTGTGCGCGCCGATTGGGGCACCTGAATAAAGCGCCAGGGCAAAAGCTGCCCATGGTCCGGTGCGTGGGCGGCGCACGCCATGATTTGCGCGAGCTGCTCTGTGCTGGGCGCTGGCTCGCCCAGGCGCTTGGGAAGACTGGTCTGGCGCGCCTGCATCAGCGCGGCGGCAAACGCAGCGCAATCCTGGCCAGACACCAGGGCATGAGAAGAGGTCGCATCCTGCATGGGAGCGATTGTCACCCGGCGCGGCCGTCCGGCCGCAGCCGCCCGTACCAAGACCCCAGGCGCAGCGCCCATGTCAGCGTGAGACCTGTCCACAGCAAGGCTGCCAGCGCCAGCAGCACGGGGGCAGCATGGCCCGCCAAGGCCGCCCCCACGCGCAGCACGGCTGCGAGTTGAAGTAGCACAAACACGGCCCAGAGCACGCGGTCTACCACCTGCGCTCGCCCGCTGTTCCCGCAGGAGACCCGCGTCACCATCGCCAGCATGAGCGAGGCGAGGCACCCCAGTGTCAGGGCATGCAGTGCGCCCAATTCCAGCGCCGGGACACCGGCCAGTTGGGCTGCGCGAGCCAGGCCATGCAGCACGTAAGCCAGCCCCAGCCAGACGAACCCGATATAGAACATGCGCAGCAGGCGATTGCGCATGTGCTGCCGCTTCGCCCAACCCCAGGCGCGCCACAGCAACAAGCCGCCCAGCGCCAGCTCCAGCAGGCCGTGCAGCGCCGTCCACGCTGTTGCCCAGCCGACATTGGCAGGCACCAGGGCAGCATCAATCCAGACGCCAAGACCTTCAAACACCGCCGCACCGGCCAGCAGCGCCAGCGCCCCCAAGAGGTGGCCTTCGTTCGGTCCCGGCGGCGAGAAAAAGGGCAGCATGCGGTGCGCAACGGTGACAAAAACCACCACGACAAATGCCCACAGCCCGCTCAAAACGAACAGCCGTGCGACATCCCAGGCGCCGAGAGCCACGCTGCCCGCCAGCCCGGCAACGCACAGCGTGCCCAGACCAAACGCCGCGCCCACCGTACGCGTGTGCATCTGGTCTTCGGCCTTGCTGCGCAGCACCAGGCGCCAAAAGAGCGCCGTGACCCACACCATGCCCACCAGCGCCAACACCACCCCTGCGAAGGCCATGCGCTGGCTGCCATGCACAGCGACGAGCCACACCAGCCAGCCGCCTGCCTGTAGCCACAAGGGAATGCGCAAGCGCGCCACCGGCCAGGGTTCGACCTGCAGCCAGCGCGGACCGGCAGTGAAAAGAAAACCAGAAAAGAACAGCGGGAAAAAGCCGAACACCATCAACGCCGCATGCACCAGCGAGACCGGCACAAAGGCTGGCACCAGCGGCGCGCCGCTCAGGCGGCTGCCCTGAACCCAGGCCCACCATGCACCTGATGCGGCAAGGAGCAGCATGGCCAGACAGAAGGCCAGCCGGTGCGGCGCCAGCTGCAAGTGGCGTGCACGCCAGCGCAGATCGATCGCAGCCAGCGCCTCGGGGGAGGGCTTGGCAGAGCCTGGCCTAACCGACACTTACGGGCACGCAGCGGGGCGCAGGTTCAGCCGCAAGAGCCCAGGTGGCCACACTGGGTGCAGTAGTCGCAGCCATCTTTGCGGATCATGGCGTGGGCACCGCATTCGCTGCACTTCTTGCCCGCCATCACCGGCGGAAGCGCTCCCAGCAGGCTCTCGCTGGCCGAAGCCACGTCTTCGCCAGGCAACGGCCGTGCGCGACGCGCAAGGATGTTCTGCACGGCATACGCAATGGCCGCCACTTCGGAGTCGTGCCACATCGGCACCTGGGTGCCATCGGCCTTTTCGTGGGTGCCCAGGCGCACCGGGCCACGGTCCCAGGCGACCTTGCGCATGTCGCTGAGCGCACGCTCGAGGAAACCGCCACGTGCCGCCAACGACAGCAGGCGCATGCTGGACGTGACCCATTGCTGCGATTCGCCGCTCTGGCCCACCGGCATGAAGAATTCGATGGCACGGTCGATCAAACCGCCGGTCTCGGGGTCCGGTACAGGCAGGAATGACACCACGATGTACAGACGCTTCTGCCCTTCCTGGGTCCAGTAATCAACCTTTTCGGCAACGGCGGACAGCGCACCCTTGGGCCGGCTCTCGATCACCGTGCGCATCGGGTCCACCGGAGCAGGCGCCGCAGCAGCCTGCTCGGCGCTTTGCGGCGCTGTGTGGACCTCAAGCACCGAGCCGAGGATGCTGTTGGGCCGGTAGGTGGCCAAGCCCTTGAGCTTGGCGCGCCAGGCCTGCAGGTACAGGCCCTTGAAATCTTCGTACGCGTAGTCGGCGGGGATGTTCACCGTCTTGGAGATGGCGGTGTCCACAAAGGGCTGCACCGTCTTCATCATGGCGATGTGGCCCTCGGCCGACATTTCCAGCGCCGAGACGAAGTAGTCAGGCAGCTGGTTCACGTCGCCGCCGAGCTCGCGGTACAGGCGCCAGGCGTGGTCTTCGACCGCGTATTCGGCGGTGGAACCATCGGCCTCGCGCTTGCGGCGCTTGTACATCCACGAGAACGGTGGTTCGATGCCGTTTGAGGCGTTGTCGGCGAAGGCCAGGCTCACCGTGCCTGTGGGCGCAATCGACAGCAAATGGCTGTTGCGAATGCCGTGCTCACGAATACGCGCCTTGAGGGGCTCGGGCAGGCGGCTGGCAAACGTGCCCGTCTGCAAATATCCCTCAACCTGGAACTTGGGGAAACCGCCCTTTTCGATGGCCAGATCGACCGAGGCCGAATATGCAGCATCGCGCATGTGCATGGCAATCTGCGCGGCCATGGCGCGGCCTTCATCTTTGTCGTAGCGCACGCACAGCATGGCCAGCGTGTTGCCCATGCCGGTAAAACCAACGCCAATGCGGCGCTTGGCGTGTGCTTCCTCGCGCTGCTGCGGCAGTGGCCAGTAGGTGACGTCGAGCACGTTGTCGAGCGCGCGCACTTGCAGCGCGACCGATTTTTCGAACGCTGCAAAATCGAACGAGGGAACGCCATCGAACCCAAATGGATGGCGCACAAAGCGCGTCAAGATGATGGGGCCGAGGTCACAGCAACCGTACGACGGCAGGGGCTGCTCGCCGCACGGGTTGGTGGCGTTGATCTCCTCGCAGTAGTGCAGGTTGTTGTCGGTGTTGATCTGGTCCAGGAACAAAATGCCGGGCTCAGCGAAGTCGTAGGTGGACTTCATGATGGTGTCCCACAGCTCGCGCGCAGGCAGGCTTTCGTAGACCCATTTGCCATCGGCGCGCTGGTAGGCGCCCGTTTCCATCACTGCCGCGCCAGGGCGCGACTTGTGCACGAGCTCCCAAGGCTGGTCGTCCAGCACGGCCTGCACAAAGGCATCACTCACACCGACCGACACGTTGAAATTGTTCCAGCGGCCAGGAGTGCGCTTGGCGGTGATGAAGTCCATCACATCCGGGTGGTCGATGCGCAGCACGCCCATCTGCGCGCCGCGGCGTGCGCCCGCGCTCTCGACCGTGGAGCAGGACTGATCAAACACGTTGATGTAACTGCACGGGCCCGAGGCCAT
>JBQMQB010000081.1:4431-8867 GCA_052172715.1 Giesbergeria sp.
TGTATCTAAGGGTATTCGTCCGAGAGGACTTGGCCGTCGTGCTCCACATACGGCGCGTACGGGCCCGTGCCACTGTTGGTCGCCACCGACGCGGCAACGAAATGGCCGCTGGTGACATCAAATACATGCACTTCGCCGTCTTCAATGACGTAGTGCCAGCCGTGCAGGCTGATTTTCCCGGACAACACGCGGCTGCGCACCATCGGGAATTCCATCAACCGTCCCAACTGCAATACGACGGCGCGCTCCTCGGTGCGGCGCAGTGCTTCGGGGCAAGGCTGCACTGGCAACACCGCATCACGCCCCAGCTCCAGCCAGCGCTGCAAGTTCTGCGCCTCAGCGGGCACCTCCTCGTACAGCGCCTTGATGGCGCCGCAATGGCTGTGGCCGCAAACGATGATGCGGCTGATCTCTAAGCTGAGCACGGCAAATTCGATAGCTGCCGCCGTGCCGTGGTGGCCGCACGAACCGTCGTAGGGCGGGACAAAGGCACCCACGTTGCGCACCAGAAACAACTCGCCCGGCCCGGCGCCGGTCAACATGTAGGGCAGCAGACGCGAATCCGAGCAGCCAATGAACAACGTCTTGGGATGCTGGCCTTGCGCCACCAAGTCCTGAAAGCGCTGCTGATGCAGCGGGAAGTAATCGGACTTGAAGCTGCGCAACCGCGCCAGCAGATCGTCGGCGTTGTCGACACTGCTGACGCTGGTCGGCGCGTCCATGCCTACTGCACCAGCGGAGAGTCGGCAGCGTCCAGTGCGATGTTTTCCAGCTCGGCCTCACCGGCCAGCAGAGTCATGTACTGGTGCAAGGCACGGGCGCGTGACTGCATGGCCAGCTGACGTGCAATGCGCTCGTGCACTTCGGCATACGCGGGTACAGTGCCAGCGCGCCGCTCCAGCACCTCGACGATGTGAAAGCCGAAACGGCTGTGCACCAGCATTGGGTGGATGCCTACGCTGCCCTGATGGTGCTGCTGATGAAACAGCTCCTTGGCCAGTTCAGGGGCACAGTCGTCCGGACTGATCCAGCCCAGATCGCCGCCCTGCGTGCTGGTGGGACAGTTCGACAGCTCTCCCGCCAGTTCGGCAAAGCGCCCGGCCGGTGTGTCCTTGTGCGTCAGCTCCAGCAACGCTTTTTCTGCGCGCACGGCCAGTGCCTGGACATTGACGCCAGGGGTGACGGCAAACAGGATGTGGCGCACATGCAGCGCCTGCCCAACGGTGAACTGTGTCGTGTGCGCCTGGTAGTAGCGCTGGCACTCTTCTTCCTGCGGCTCGGGACTGTGGACATCGGTATCAACCATGGTCTCCAGCACTTGGCGCTCGGATTCAGCGAGTTCGGGCGCCACAGACCCGTTGTGCGGCGCCAGCAACCCCTGTGCCACAGCGCGCTGGCGCAGCAGTTCGGCGTAGGCAATCTCGCGCAGTGCTTCCTCGGGCGGACGTTGCCCCGGTGCATGCAGAGCAATGCCATTGATGCTGGCCGTGGGCAACCCTTGCACGCTGCCAGAATCGGCAGCGCTGGCATCGGCACAGCCGCAGCCACTGCCGCAGCCAGAACTGACGGATACGGAGGAGGTCATGACAGTTTGCCTTTCGACACGCCAGCATGCTGGCCGGTCGGCGTCGGCACGGACGTACGCATGGAGGCGTTCACGCCCAGGCGGCGGCTGCGCACCATCTGGTAGGGACGCACGATATAGCTCAACGAAGCAAAGCCGCTCCACACGTGTACCAGGCGGGTGAACGGGAAGATCAGGAACACGGTCATGCCCAGGAACATGTGTGCCTTGAAGACCCAGCTGACATCGGTCAGCAGACTGGCCGCCCCAGAGCGGAATGTAACGATGCGCTGGCCCCACTCGGCAAGAAGCATCATCACGGAACCGTCAAGGTGCTGCGCCGAAAGAGGCAGGGTAGCCAGGCCCAGGGCCAGTTGAAGCCACAGCAGCCACAGCAGAACGATGTCGCTGGTCTTGGATGTGGCGCGGATCCGTGGGTCTGTCAGGCGGCGGTGCAGCAGGAGCGACAGGCCGGTGATGCCCAGCACGCCCGCAATGCCGCCACTGACGATGGCCATCAGTTGCTTGGCACCCGCACCGATGAAGTTCTCATAGATGAAATGGGGCGTGAGCATGCCGACGAAGTGTCCGAAGAACAGAAACAGCACACCGATATGGAACAAGTAGCTGCCCCAGCGCAAAGTTCCGGTCCGCAGCAACTGCGAGGAGTCACTTTTCCAAGTGTATTGGTCGCGGTCGAAACGCACCAAGCTGCCAACAAAAAATATCGACAGACAGATGTACGGGTAGATGCCAAAAAGGAAATCGTTCAGGGAAATCATTGTGGTGTTCCTTGAGAAGGATGTGCCGAACGTGCGGCTTTGGGCACGATGTGGATGGGTTGCTCCTGGTCGGGCCGCGCCTGGCCCTTGGATGAACAGCCGTCGAACACGACCGGCTCCTCCCAGACAGCGTCGATAGGCTCGTCAACCGCCACCTCAACCGGTGAAGCTTTTTCACCCGCCAGCTCCAAAAGCGCACCGAGCACGGCGGCGTAAGGGCTCTCGCGTTGCTGCAAAGCGGCAAAAATGGCATTGAAGATATGTGCCATCTCGGCGAGAAACTCGCGCGCCTGGCGTGGCGCCAATGTGGACGCAAACTCCAGCACCACTGGCACAAAATCGGGCATCTCGCCCTCACCAAGGAACAGGCCGGCCTGCTCGTAGGTCTTGGTCAGGTCGATCATGGCCGGCCCACGGTCACGCGAGTCACCGTGCACATGCTCGAACAAGTGCAGCGAGGTAGCACGCCCCCGGTCAAACAGCTCGACATAGTCGGCCTCGACCTCCAGCACGGCCTTGCTGCCCAGCAGCACGATCAGGGCGTCCAGCTCCAGCATGCGCCCGGCAGACACGGCTTGCTCTTCCTGCAGCGCCACACGCATGTCGGCGAGATGGGCACGCAACGGAGCATCGGGATAGCCCAGCAGCCGTGCCAGCACCCGCAGGCTTTTGCTGGCGTTGGGGATGTTGTTGAACAGCGCCATCTGTCACACCTCCATCTTGATCGGGATGGTGCGCTTCTTGTTGCCACCGAACAGGCTGACATCGCTGCCGCCATCAGAGCAGCCGTTACCGAAGGTAAAGCCACAGCCACCGCGCATGTCAAATGCGTTCTCGGCGTATTCGCGGTGCGTCGTCGGGATGACAAAGCGGTCTTCGTAGTTGGCAATGGCCATGATGTGGTACATGTCCTCGACCTCGGCCACCGTCAATCCGGCCTGCGCCAGCACTGCCAGGTTCTGCTCGTTGTCCACATGCTTGCTGCGCTGGTAGGCACGCATTGCCAGCATGCGCTGCAGCGCGCGCATGACGGGCGCAGTGTCGCCAGCGGTCAGCAGGTTGGCCAGGTACTGAACCGGAATGCGCATCTGCGAAATGTCGGGCAGCTCGCCGTTGACGCCGATCTTGCCGGCATTGGCTGCCGAGGTGATGGGCGAGAGCGGCGGCACGTACCAGACCATAGGCAGCGTGCGGTACTCGGGGTGCAGCGGCAGAGCCACCTTCCACTCCACGGCCATCTTGTAGACCGGGCTCTTGCGCGCGCCCTCCAGCCAGGCTTCGGGAATGCCGTCCTTACGGGCCTGCTCAATGACCGCCGGGTCGTGCGGGTCGAGGAAGATGTCGAGCTGCGCCTGGTACAGGTCCTTGTCGTCCGGCACGCTGGCCGCTTCTTGAATGCGGTCGGCGTCGTACAAGATAACGCCAAGGTAGCGGATGCGACCCACGCAGGTCTCAGAGCACACGGTGGGCTGGCCGGCCTCAATGCGCGGGTAGCAGAACGTGCACTTCTCAGCCTTGCCGCTCTTCCAGTTGTAGTAAATCTTCTTGTACGGGCAGCCCGAGACGCACATGCGCCAACCGCGGCACTTGTCTTGGTCGATCAGCACAATGCCGTCTTCTTCGCGCTTGTAGATCGAGCCCGACGGGCACGATGCCACGCACGCGGGGTTGAGACAGTGCTCACACAGGCGCGGCAGGTACATCATGAAGGTGTTCTCGAACTGACCCACCATGTCCTTTTGTACCTGCTCGAAATTGTCGAGGTTTGAGTCCTTGCTGCGCTTGGAGAACTCGCCGCCCAGGATTTCTTCCCAGTTTGGGCCCCATTCGATCTTTTCCATGCGCTGGCCGGTGATCAGGCTGCGCGGGCGGGCCGTGGGAGCGGCCTTCATCTCGGGCGCCATCTGCAGGTGGCCGTAGTCGAAGGTGAAGGGCTCGTAGTAATCGTCGATCTGCGGCATGTTCGGGTTGGAGAACAGGCGCATGAGCATCTTCCACTTGCCGCCCTGGCGCGGAACAATGGATCCGTCGGGGTTGCGCACCCAGCCACCGTTCCACTTGTCCTGGTTTTCCCATTCCTTGGGGTAGCC
>JBQMQB010000082.1:0-1539 GCA_052172715.1 Giesbergeria sp.
ACTGCCGGCGCGCCATAGCGTTCGGTCGCATGGTGGCCGGCGGCGATAAAGCCCACTCCCATCTCACGGGCCAAATGCGCCTGAGGTTCGGAAATTTCGCCGGTCAGGTACACCTGCGCACCCGCTGCAGCAGCCGCTTCGAAATAGCCCTGCGCCCCGCCGGTACACCACCCCACCCGCGTGACCGGGCCAGTGTGGCCGGCCACACACAGCGGTTCACGGCCCAACACTCGCCCCACATCTGCACACAACTCTGCAGCGCTGGTGTATTGCACGTTGGCCAGACAGCCCAGATTTTGCTCGCCAAAATGCGCATCGCTCGCCCAGCCCAACTCCGCACCCAAGCGCGCGTTGTTGCCCAACTCTGGATGTGCGTCGAGTGGCAAATGGTAGGCAAACAGGTTGATATCGTGCGCCAGCAGGCGCTGCAGGCGTTGCTTCATCCAGCCGGTCACACGTCCATCCTGTCCGCGCCAGAACAGCCCGTGGTGCACAAAGATGGCGTCCGCACCGGCGTCAATGGCGGCGTCGATCAGCGCGCGGCTGGCGGTCACGCCGCTGACCAGCAAACCGATCTGCGCCCGGCCCTCTACCTGCAGGCCGTTGGGGCCATAGTCCTTGAACCGGTCAGGCTGCAGCAGCACATCAAAGGCCTGCTGTAAGGTCTCGCGCGAAATGGTCATGGTGCTATTGTGGCGCGCGCTGCGCGACAATAGCGAACCGGCGCCCGGCCACGGCCAGGGCGCGTTCCTCCTCTACCCACTTCCTTCGAGTCATGAAACGCCTTTGGCTGCTTTTTGCGCAAACCCTCACGGTCTTGGTGGCCGCTTGGTTCGTGGTCGCCACCTTGCAACCTGGGTGGCTGCACGGCGTGTCGCTCCCTGGTCGGACGAGCGTCTCGCTCATCGAGGCGCCGCCCGCCAGCATGGCAGCACCCATGCCTGGCAGTTTTGCTGCGGCGGCGCGCAAGGCAGCGCCGGCCGTGGTTAGCATCAACACCAGCAAAGCGCCGGTGCGCGACCCGCGAAGCAACGACCCTTGGTTCCAATTTTTCTTCGGCAACCAGGGCAGCCAGGCGCAGGCAGGTCTGGGCAGCGGCGTCATCGTCAGCCCGGAGGGCTATATCCTGACCAACAACCACGTGGTCACGGACGCCGACGAAATTGACGTCACCCTCAGCGACAGCCGCAAGGCGCGTGCCCGCGTAATTGGCACAGACCCGGAAACCGATCTGGCCATCCTCAAGATCGAGCTCGACAAACTTCCCGTGATCGTGCTGGGCGACTCTGACGTCGCTCAGGTCGGCGACCGGGTACTCGCCATCGGCAATCCGTTTGGCGTCGGGCAGACTGTCACCAGTGGCATCGTCAGCGCGCTCGGGCGCAGCCAGCTCGGCATCAACACCTTCGAGAACTTCATCCAGACAGACGCCGCCATCAACCCAGGCAATTCCGGCGGTGCGCTGGTCGATGCCAACGGCAACCTGCTGGGCATCAACACCGCCATCTATTCGCGCTCAGGCGGCAGTCTGGGCATTGG
>JBQMQB010000082.1:1639-4726 GCA_052172715.1 Giesbergeria sp.
CGAATGAAGATTTGCGCGGCCCAGATGCCCAACTCGTAAAGGATGACCATTGGAATGGCCAGCGCCAGTTGCGACACCACATCGGGGGGGGTGACGATTGCCGCGATGATGAAGGCCAGCACGATGAAGTAGCCACGAAAGCTCTTCAACTGCACCACGCTGACGACGCCCAAACGTGCAAGCACGACGACGACGATGGGGACCTCGAACGCCAGACCGAAGGCAATGAACATCGTGATCACAAAGCTCAGATAGGCCTCGATGTCAGGTGCCGCAGTAATGCTCTTGGGCGCAAAACCCTGGATAAAGGCAAACACCTTGCCAAACACGAAGAAGTAGCAAAACGCCACGCCAAACAAGAATAGCGCTGTGCTAGAGACCACGAGCGGCAGTACAAGACGCTTTTCGTGGAGGTACAGGCCGGGGGCAATAAAGCCCCAAACTTGCCAGAGCACCACCGGCAGGGCAATCATGAACGCCGCCATCAACAAAATTTTGAGCGGCACCATGAAAGGCGAGATCACCGAGGTGGCAATGAGTGTCGCGCCCTTGGGCAGGTGCGCCACCAGCGGCGCAGCAAGCAGGTCGTAGAGCGCGCCAGGGCCGGGAAAAAAGAACAGCACCGCGGCGACAACACCGACCGCAACAATGGCCTTGACCAGCCGATCGCGCAACTCCATCAGGTGCTGCACAAAAGGTTGTTCGGTACCGGCGAGTTCGTCTTCTGAGGAAGGAGTCTGGGACATGGAGAAGGAAGTGGCGGGCCGTGGGCACCGAAAGCCGCGCGGCTGGCGGCGCAGCGTTCAGTGAAATTTCTTCGGGCGAAACCGCGCCACCCTGGCAGCGCCCGACTGCGCCCTGGTGCGCACTCCAGCCCGCAACTTGTACCACTGCGGCGTGGCGCCACGCTTCACGCGCCAGTTCTTTCCAGGATTGCGGTACGCAGGGACGACAGAACTCTCAGCCGATGCGAGCTGGGCGGCATTCGCCCCTTCGCTGGCCAGTTCAAGATCGCGCTCGAAATCGGCTGCGCTGGTGTGGATGCTCTGCTCGACGTCGCGCGCCGCACCTTCCACGGTGTCCTTCATCTTGCGCAGCTCGTCCAACTCCATCGAGCGGTTGACTTCAGATTTCACGTCCGCCACGTAGCGCTGTGCCTTGCCCAGCAGCGTACCCACGGTACGCGCCACGCGCGGCAGCTTCTCGGGGCCGACGACGATCAGCGCGACCACGCCGATCAATGCCATCTTGGACAGTCCGATGTCAATCATGCGGTTGTGCTGCGGTAGAAACGGTCAGCTTTTTTGCTTGGCCTGCACGTCGATGGTCGACGAGTCGGACGCGGCAGAGGCGTTGGTCACTTGCGAAGGTGGGGCTGCAGGCGTAGCGTCTTCGGCAGAACCATCCTTCATACCGTCCTTGAAACCTTTGACGGCGCCGCCCAAATCCGAGCCCATGTTCTTGAGCTTCTTCGTGCCAAACACCATGACCACGATCAGCAGCACGATCAGCCAGTGCCAAATAGAAAAAGAGCCCATGAGAATCTCCTAAGGAATGCAGTTCATTTTAGACGGCGCTAGCGGCTCGGCTAGCAAACAGCTTGCAACAACCCTTCAAAAGCGGCGTCCGCAGCATCTCAGCCCCTAAGCCAAGGGCGCGGGCCACCCATTACGTGCATGTGCAAGTGGTCCACTTCCTGCCCACCTTCATGCCCGGTATTCACCACAATGCGAAAACCACCCTCCGGATAGGGCTTGCAGCCTTGCTCCAGCGCCAAACGCGGCGCCAGCGCCATCATGCGCCCCAGCAGACCAGCGTGTTCGGGCTGCACATGGGCCATTGAGGGCAGGTGCAAGCGCGGCACGATCAGGAAATGCACAGGCGCGTGGGGATGGATGTCGTGGAAGGCGAAAAATTCCTCGTCTTCGTACACTTTTCGTGAAGGGATCGCACCGGCGGCAATCTTGCAAAAAAGGCAGTTAGCGTCGTGCATGGCAGAGTTTTGAGTGTCAGGCATTTTGAGTGAGGTGTAGGGTGGCCTGCACGCCGAGGTCTTTGCGGTGTGTCACAAGCCAGGCAGCGCCGGCCGCCCGGCCGCGCTCGAACAGTGTCCGCACAAGGGACAAGTCGGCACGCGCCTTGCTGGCCGCGCCAAATTCCGAGAGCGCCGCGCCACCGTCAATACGGTGCATGCGAATGTCCTTGTAGCGCGTCGGGTCGAGCTTGCCCTCATGAAGCAGACGCCGCACGAACTCGATTGCGCGCAGTTCGGCCAGCAGGCAAGCATTGAAGTTGATCTCGTTCATGCGGTCCATGATCTCGGGCACGGTGTCGGGCACCTCGTCGTGCTCGATCGGATTGATCTGAACCAGCAAAATGTCTCTGCAATCCGCCTCGTAAATAAGAGGATACAGCGCCGGGTTTCCAGAATAGCCACCGTCCCAATAGGCTTGGCCATCGATTTCGACCGGCTTGAAGACCATGGGCAGACAGGCCGATGCCATGACGGCTCCAGGACTCAGGCGCTTACCCGAGAAAATTTCACCGCGCCCGGTGCGCACGTTGGTCGCGCAAACAAAAATACGCGGCACGCCCGCCGGGGCGGCGGCAAGGCGATCGAAATCGATCTCGCGCTCCAGCAGGCTGCGCAGCGGGTTGATATCAAGCGGATTGATCTGCGCCGGTGCGAGCCAGGGCGTCATCCAGGCCATCGCTGGCAGCACCATGGAACCACCCCCGGCGAGCCCGCCCAGTACACCTACACCTTCCCAAAGACGGGTAAGCGTGGCACGCGCAAGTTGCGCACCGTCCTTGCGAGCTTTAACCGGGTCACTGGTGCGCGCGGTAGCTTGGGCGAAACCATGCGCCACCGCCACGGCGTTCATGGCCCCTGCGCTGGTGCCGCTGATACCGTCGATATCGATGCGCCCATCTTCCAGCAGCGCGTCAAGCACGCCCCAAGTGAGCGCACCATGTGAGCCGCCACCTTGCAGTGCCAGGCTCAGCGCATGCCGTGCCGTGCGCGGTTCAGGCATTCACCGCCCGGTTCTGGTTCATGGCCACCATGCCGCGCACGATGCGGTAGAG
>JBQMQB010000082.1:4826-6823 GCA_052172715.1 Giesbergeria sp.
CATAGCTCACCCAGCCCCAGGCCTTAAGGCCCTCGGCTCGCTCATCTTCACTTGGTACGTCAATGATGTCGTTCATGGAGACCCCTCTTCGGTTGCTCGGCTTTGCGCCTTGCGCAAGGCCTTTTCCTCAATGCCGCTGGTGCCGGCGCGGCGCTCCAGTTCGGCAATGACATCGTGCGGCGTAGCGCCGTAGTGCGCCAGCGCCACCATGCAATGGAACCACAGGTCGGCCACTTCGCCGACAAACTTACTGCGGTCGCCGCCGTGGTCCAGGTCTTTGGCGGCCATGACCACCTCAGTGGCTTCCTCGCCAATTTTCTTGAGAAAGGCGTCTGGCCCTTTGTGCAACAGCCGCGCCACGTAGCTGGTGTCGGGGTCGCCGCCGCGCTCGCGTTTGCGGCTCTCGATGGTGGCGGCGAGCCGCGCGAGTGCGCCTTCGTCGCCGGCCAATGGGGTGTTCTCTTGCATGGGCCTTATTTGTAGATGGAAGTCGGATCTTTCAAGACCGGATCAGTGGCCTGCCATTGGCCGTCTTTGAGCACGCTGAAAAAACAGCTGTGCCGACCTGTATGGCAGGCAATGCCAGGTTCATGCCCGCGCTGGGTGACGCTGAGCAGGACGACGTCCTGGTCGCAGTCGACCCGAATTTCGTGCACGTCCTGCACGTGGCCCGATTCTTCGCCCTTGAACCACAGCTTGCCCCGTGAACGGCTGAAGTACACCGCGCGGCCGAGTTCGGCCGTTTTGGCAAGTGCTTCGCGGTTCATCCAGGCAAACATAAGCACGTCTCCGCTGCCTTGCTCCTGCGCAATCACCGGCACCAGGCCTTGTGCGTCCCATTTCACTTGATCGAGCCATTCCATATCGCCAATCCTCAACGCAGTTGCAGCGCAGCAGACTGCGCGGCACGCACAGCACCAGCGCCCAGCGCCGCGCCAAAACGCTTGGCCAGACGCTCGGCAACGTTCTCGCGGCGGGTGTAGTCGATCACTTCTTCGGCCTTAATCACGTCGCGAGCCACCTCGTCGAGGCTGCCGAAATGGTCGGCCAAGCCCATTTCGACGGCTTGCTGACCCGTCCAAAACAGGCCACTGAAGGTCTCGGGCGTTTCCTTAAGTCGGTCGCCCCGACCCGCCTTTACAGCGGCGATGAACTGCTGGTGAATTTGGTTTAACAGGGTCTGGGCGAAGGCGCGCTGCTTGTCTGTCAACGGACTGAACGGGTCGAGAGCACCCTTGTTCTCACCGGCCGTCAACAAGCGACGTTCAACGCCGAGTTTTTCCATGGTGCCGGTGAAGCCAAAGCCGTCCATCAGTACACCAATGCTGCCGACGATGCTGGCTTTGTCGACATAGATGTCGTCTGCTGCCGCCGCGATGTAGTAGGCCGCCGAAGCGCAAGTCTCTTCGACCACGGCGTACACCGGTTTGTTGTGCTTGGCTTTCAGGCGCACGATTTCGTCATAGATCATGCCGGCCTGCACAGGACTGCCGCCGGGCGAGTTCACCAGCAGAACCACCGCTTGTGAGCCGTCATCTTCAAAGGCGCTGCGCATCGCCGCCATCACGTATTCGGCGCTGGCATCGCTGCCCGAGGCGATTTCGCCCTTGATTTCCACCACGGCAGTGTGTGGGCCATTTTTACTCGCGGTACTCAGATCGCCCGAGAACAGCGCCCAGGCGATACCCGCGACGAGCAGCAGCCACATCAGGCGCGTGAAAGTGCGCCAACGGCGCGTCGCGCGCTGCTCACGTACCGTGGCGAGCACCAGTTCTTCGAGCACGCCACGCTCCCAGCCGCCGTTCTCGGCGCCTTGCTTAACTTCTGAATTCATAGTTTCCTTTGCCCATATATCGGGCGCTAACGGTTCTTTTCTTTGCGAACTTGGGTTCGAGTCTTGGGCGTCTGGCATATCACCATTGCGGTGGCTGAAGTTCCGGGGAAGTATGCCAGCGCACCCGTCCCGCCTCTTCCGATACGGCGACCTTCACCAGCCC
>JBQMQB010000082.1:6923-8845 GCA_052172715.1 Giesbergeria sp.
GCCGCGCCGCTGTCGGCGAGCGCTTCGCTGGCACACAGGTCGAGGGCGGTGGACTCACTCATGCGTTTTGCTCCATCCAGGCAGCCAGTTCGGCCACCGACTGAGCGACATACAGCGGCGAAAACGCGGCGAACGCACTGCTTTCGTGCGCACCGTAGCTCACTGCGACGCTGGCGCAACCGGCGCTCAGCGCCATTTGCAGGTCGTGCGTGGTGTCACCCACCATCAGTACGCGCTCGGCAGGCACATCGAACTCAGCCATCAGCTCCAGCAGCATCAACGGATGGGGCTTGCCTGCCGTCTCATCTGCGGTACGTGAACCGTCAAACATGCCCCGCAAAGCGACGCTGTGCAAGGCCTCGTCAAGCCCGCGGCGGCTCTTGCCGGTGGCCACAGCCAACAGATGACCGCGTGCGCGCAGCTGCTCCAGCAAGGGCAGCACGCCCTCGAAAAGAATCAAATCGTCCTGATGGCGCGCGTAGTGGTAGCGGTAACGGTTGCCCAGCTCGGGGTACTTTTCCGGAGGTACGTCGGGCGCGGCGTGGGCCAACGCCTGGCTGAGTGCCATGCCAATCACATAGCTGGCAGCCAAGTCGCTGGGGCGCTCACCGCCCACATCGCACACCGCATCCTGAATGCAGCGCACGATGATGGCGGTCGAATCGAACAAGGTGCCGTCCCAGTCAAATGCAACCAGGTCGAAACGGCGTGCGGAAAGGGAATCGGTCATGAAAGAGGACAAAAAATAGCCAAGTCAGGCGGCAGTGGCGCCAGCAGTTCGGTGCGCTCACTGCTTGCCGGGTGGGTGAACTGCAAGCGCCAGGCGTGCAGGTACATGCGTTTGAGGCCGCTGCGCTGCAAGTGGCGGTTGAGCTCGAAGTCACCGTATTTTTCATCGCCGGCAATTGGGCAACCCTGGCTCGCCAGATGCACGCGAATCTGGTGCGTGCGCCCGGTCTTGATCGTCACTTCCAGCAGAGAAAATTCCGGCAGACCTTTGTCAGGCCGTGCCGCAAGGCGCTGGCGCAGCTTGACCAGCGTGACGGAACGCATGCCGTCTGGGTCGTCAGCGGTGGTGGTACGCACGCGCCGCTCTCCGCTCTCCAACAGGTATTTGTGCAGCGGCGTGTCAATCACCTTTTTGTTGGCCTGCCAAGTCCCTATGACCAGTGCCAAGTAAGTTTTACCGGTCTCACGCTCGCGGAACTGGTCTTGCAGATGCGTCAGGGCGCTGCGTTTCTTGGCCAGCAGCAAGATACCCGAGGTTTCCCTATCGAGCCGATGCACAAGTTCCAGAAACCGCGCCTGGGGCCTGGCTTGCCGCAATTGTTCAATAACGCCAAAGCTCACACCGCTGCCACCGTGCACAGCCACGCCCGCTGGTTTGTCGATGGCGAGCACCCAATCGTCGTCAAGCAGGACGGGAAATTCACGCGCCGGCGCCGGGTTCGCCGCTTTTTCTTCGATGCGCTCCGAGACCCGCACCGGCGGCACACGCACCAAGTCGCCCTGCGCCAACCGAGTGTCGGCGCCTGCGCGGCCTTTATTGACGCGCACCTCACCACTGCGAATGATGCGGTAGACGTGCGTCTTGGGAACGCCCTTGAGCTCGCGCAGCAGGAAGTTGTCGAGCCGCTGCCCGGCCGAATCGGCGTCCACAGTCTGGATGCGGGCAGCAGGAGGCGCCGAGTGCGCTGGGGGTTTGGCCCCTATAATCTGTTTCACTTGCGCACTAATTTGTAAGTGGTTGATTTGTCTGAATTTTAGTCGACACGACCATTTCCCTTGCGCAGGCAGGTCGATGCCAGCGTGCGTCGCACTTGCAGACGGTAGGCCAGTTGCCTACCGTGGCGGGTTCGGCGGGCGTCGGGCGGATACATTGAAACACCGATACGGAATACTAAGTTGGCAGGCCTCCCCAC
>JBQMQB010000083.1:0-8755 GCA_052172715.1 Giesbergeria sp.
AACAGGCCGCTGCCCACGCGCACCAGCGTGCTGCCTGCGGCCACAGCGGCTTCCAGGTCGCCCGTCATGCCCAGCGAGAGCGTGTCGAACTGCGAGCACCCCGAAAGAGCTGCGGCACGAATATCTTCGAACACGGCGCGCGCGCACAGGTGCAGGGCGCGCTGGCTCTCGAAATCGGGTGCCGGTTCGGGAATGCTCATCACACCGCGCAGGCACAGCCCCGGCAGATCGGCAACGGTGCGCGCCAGGGCCAGTGCCTCACCCGGCGCCACGCCGGCCTTGTTGGCACCGCCATCGACGTTGAGTTGAATGCACACATTGAGCGGCGCCAGATGCGCCGGTCGTTGCTCTGACAGTCGGCGAGCGATGCGCTCACGGTCGAGCGTGTGCAGCCAGTCGAAGTGCTCAGCAACCAGGCGCGTTTTGTTGGCCTGCACCGGGCCAATGCAGTGCCACACGAGGCAATGGAACCCCTGCACGTGCAGTTGTGCCATTTTCCCCACGGCTTCCTGAAGATAGTTTTCACCGAACGCCTGCTGGCCTGCGCGTGCGGCTTGGGCCACACATTCAGCAGGAAACGTCTTGGAAACAGCGAGCAACGCCACCTCACCCACCGGGCGCCCTGACGCAAGGCAGGCGGCATCGATTCGGGTGCGCACCTCTTGGAGCTTGTCTGCAATCGTGGTCATAATGTTCGCCGAGCGTACCAAACGACCGAGGGAACCCCGTGGACATCACACAATTGCTTGCGTTCAGCGTCAAGAACAAAGCCTCCGACTTGCACCTTTCCGCAGGTTTGCCACCCATGATCCGTGTGCACGGAGACGTGCGACGCATCAACGTCGACGCGCTGGACCATAAAACAGTCCACGGCATGGTGTACGACATCATGAGCGACTCGCAGCGCAAGGCCTACGAGGAGTTTCTGGAGGTGGACTTTTCGTTCGAAATTGAGGGGTTGGCACGTTTTCGCGTCAACGCCTTCAACCAGAACCGCGGCGCTGCTGCCGTCTTCCGGACCATTCCGAGCAAGATTTTGACGCTGGAGCAGCTCAACACGCCTAAGATTTTTGCCGAACTCTCGCTCAAGCCGCGCGGCTTGGTGCTTGTCACCGGCCCTACCGGTTCGGGCAAGTCCACCACACTTGCGGCCATGGTCAACCACTTGAACGAGAGTGAATATGGCCACGTGCTGACCATCGAAGACCCGATCGAGTTTGTGCACGAGTCCAAGAAGTGTCTGGTCAACCAGCGCGAAGTGGGCCCGATGACGCTGTCGTTCTCCGCCGCACTGCGCTCGGCGCTGCGCGAAGACCCGGACGCCATCCTGGTCGGCGAATTGCGCGACCTGGAAACCATTCGCTTGGCCATGACGGCCGCTGAAACCGGCCACTTGGTGTTCGGCACGCTGCACACTTCGAGCGCAGCCAAAACCATCGACCGGATCATCGACGTGTTTCCCGGCGAAGAGAAGGAAATGATCCGCGCCATGCTGTCCGAGTCGATGCAGGCGGTCATCTCGCAAACTCTGTGCAAGCTCAAAGACGGTTCGGGCCGCGTCGCAGCACACGAAATCATGCTGGGCACCAGTGCCATTCGCAACCTGATCCGCGAGGCCAAGGTGGCGCAGATGTACTCCACCATCCAGACCAGCAACAGCGTGGGGATGCAGACGCTGGACCAAAACCTCACGGATCTGGTTCGGCGCAACATCATTAGCCCCGCTGAGGCGCGCGGCAAAGCCAAAATTCCGGACAACTTCCCCGGCTAAGGCACCGACCCTTCGTCGTTTTCATTGTTGTATCGGCGACTTGCAAAGAGCCGCCCACTGGAGCACCCCATGAAAGGCATTCTCGGTCTGCTGCGCAGTTCGCGCAGCAGCAAATCCCAGACGGAACACAGCGATTCCGTCTTTTTTTCCACTGCCTTTGCCAATCAGGGAGTCGGCGCCGAAATGCTGGTGCCTTGGGAGGCTCGCGCGGTAGAGGTGGGCGCAAAACGCCTGCCGGCGAGCCGCGGCGGCAAACTGCTGCAGGCGCTTTGGGCCAAAGACAAGTACATGGCGCACCTGGACAACGATGCAGTGCGGCGCATGGAACAATTTTTTGAATTTGCGCAGATTCCACCCAATCGCGATGTGATTCGGCAGGATGAGTACGGAAATTTCATGGTCGTCTTGCTGACCGGTACCATTGCCGTGGATCGGGTGCAACCGTGGGGCGAGCAGTTGCGCCTTGCCGAGACTCGGCCGGGCGATATCCTCGGTGAGATGTCGCTGCTTGACAGCGGCATCCGTTTTTCTGCCTGCACCACGCTGACCGACTGTGAAATCGCCGTGCTCAGCGCAGACGGAATGGACGACATGATGGTCAAAGACCCGCAGCTCGCGGCCAGCCTGGTCGCGCTGCTGGCGCGCAAGCTCTCGCTGCGTTTGCGCGCAGTGAGCGCCCGTTTAAGTGAAAACCAAAAATAATTACCGCCGCTTAGAGCGTGGGGCTTTCCCATGCTTTGCGACGCAAGCGCGTTTTACAACGCGCCGCGCGAAGCTTGCGCCGATGCTGAGAGGACTATGAGATGGAACGCGATCAAGCCAGTAAATTTATCAACGATCTGCTTAAGCTGTTGGTCAGCCGCGGCGGCAGCGACTTGTTCATCACGGCCGATTTCCCCCCTGCCATCAAAGTCGATGGTTCGATCGCCAAAGTTTCGCCACAGCCGCTCACGCCCAGCCACACGCTGACGCTGGCGCGCTCGATCATGAGCGACAAACAAGCAGCCGAGTTCGAGCGCTCCAAGGAGTGCAACTTCGCTATTTCGCCTGCAGGTATCGGCCGCTTTCGCGTCAACGCCTTCATCCAGCAAGGGTTCGTGGGTATGGTTTTGCGGGTGATCCCACTCACACTGCCCACCATCGACGGCCTGGGCGTTCCGCAGGTGCTCAAGGAAGTGACCATGGCCAAGCGGGGCCTGTGCATCCTGGTGGGTGCCACGGGTTCAGGCAAGTCGACCACGCTGGCTGCCATGGTGGACTGGCGCAACGAGCGTTCGTTCGGTCACATCATCACCATCGAAGACCCGATCGAATTCGTGCACCCACACAAAAACTGCGTGGTGACGCAGCGCGAAGTGGGGCTCGATACCGACAGCTGGGGCGCCGCGTTGAAAAACACACTGCGCCAGGCGCCCGATGTGATTCTGATGGGCGAAATTCGCGACCGCGAAACCATGGAGAACGCCATTGCGTTCTCCGAAACCGGCCACCTGTGCATGGCCACGCTGCATGCCAACAGCGCCAACCAGGCGCTCGACCGCATCATCAACTTCTTCCCCGAAGAACGTCGCGCGCAGCTGCTGATGGACCTTTCGCTGAACCTGCGCGCCTTGGTTTCGCAGCGCCTGATCGCCAAGCAGGACGGCAAAGGGCGTGCCGCCGCGGTGGAGATCATGCTCAACACGCCGCTCATCGCCGACCTGATCTTCAAGGGCGAAGTCGCCGAGATCAAGGAGATCATGAAGAAGAGCCGCAACCTGGGCATGCAGACCTTCGACCAGGCACTGTTCGATCTG
The DNA here is from genome assembly GCA_052172715.1 of Giesbergeria sp. Classification (GTDB taxonomy): domain Bacteria; phylum Pseudomonadota; class Gammaproteobacteria; order Burkholderiales; family Burkholderiaceae_C; genus Simplicispira. The sequence continues at coordinate 3,568 of JBQMQB010000083.1, forward strand.
TTCGAAGCCAACGTCATCACCTACGAAGACGCGCTGCGCAATGCCGACTCGCTCAACGACCTGCGCCTGCAGATCAAGCTCAGCAGCCAGCGCGGCAAGTCCGCCGATCTGGCGGCAGGCACCGAGCATTTCGTAATCGTCTGATCGCACCCATCCTCGCCTGCGCCAGCACCCGCTGGCAGCGGCGCCTTTTTGTGTTTGATTGCCCATGACCAGCACCGCACCCCGTACCTACGAAGCCACTCCAGCGCGCAAAGTCGCTTTCCTTGGTCTGGGCGTCATGGGCTACCCCATGGCTGGCCACTTGGCTCTTGCCGACCATTCGGTCGCGGTATACAACCGCACCGAATCAAAAGCAATGGCATGGTGCGCTGAGTACTCCACCGGAGGGGGCCAAAAACATGCCAAATCTCCACGTGAAGCAGCCCAGGGCGCAGATTTCGTGTTTTGCTGTGTGGGCAACGACGACGACCTTCGTGCAGTGACGCTTGGTGCCGACGGCGCCTTTGCAGGCATGGCACCGGGCGCCGTGTTTGTGGACCACACCACGGCCTCGGCCGAAGTGGCGCGCGAATTGCATGGCGCTGGGCGCACGATCGGCCTCGCGTTTGTCGACGCACCTGTCTCAGGCGGCGAAGCCGGTGCAAAAAACGGCCTGCTCACCGTGATGTGCGGTGGCGACCAAAGCGCATTCGACGCCGTCCGGCCACTGGCCATGGCGTACTCGCGTGCCTTCAGTCGCATGGGTGAGTCGGGGGCGGGCCAGCTGACCAAGATGGTCAACCAGATTTGCATTGCCGGCCTGGTACAGGGTTTGGCCGAAGCCATCGCCTTCGGCCAGCGTGCAGGCCTCGACCTGCCGCAAGTGCTCGACGTTATCGGCAAAGGCGCGGCGCAAAGCTGGCAGCTCGACAACCGGGGCAAGACCATGGCCGCGCGCGAGTTCGATTTCGGCTTCGCCGTAGACTGGATGCGCAAGGACCTGGGCCTGGTTTTGGCCGAAGCACGCCGCAACGGCTCACAACTGCCGGTCACTGCGCTGGTGGACCAGTTTTACGCCGACGTACAGCGCATGGGTGGCCAGCGCTGGGATACGTCTAGCCTCATCAAGCGACTCGACTGACCGCAGCGGCCTACGGCCGCTGCTGACTGGGGCTACTTGGCGGGGGCCGTCTCAGCGTTGGTTTCCGTGACGGGAGCCCGAGCGGGCGCATTCATGCGCGCCAGATCGCCCTCACTCACATATTCGAACACCCGCACCACCTTGCGCACGCCATTGACGCCGCGCGCAATGGCTGTAGCGCGCGCAGCTTCGCGTTGGCTGACGATGCCCATCAGGTAAATCACACCGCGCTCGGTCACCACCTTAAAAGCACTGGATGTCAGGTCCTTGGCATCGACCAAGCTGGCGCGCATCTTTCCGGTAATGAAGGTGTCATTGGATCGCTGCGTAATCGGGGTGCTGGGCATGACCGCCAGCTCGTTGACGATGGAGCGCACATTGGCCACATTGGTCACCGTTTGCGCAACCGCATTGCGCACTTCTTCTGTAGGCACTTCTCCCGTCAATAGCACCTGACGGTTGTAGCTGGTGACGTTGATGTGCACCTTGTCGCCATAGTCCCCAAAGATGCGGTTGGTCGCGCGCAGTTCGATGCCTTCGTCTTCCACCTGGGTCCCGGTAGTGCGCCGGTCGACCGCCACCATACCGCCCACAGCGGCACCTCCGATGATCAGCGGCACAGCACATCCTGCCAAAGTGGTAGCCACCAGAACACTGGCAAGCACGCGGGTTGAAATTAACAATTTCATGACATTTCCTGTTCACCAAACAATTGCTCGTCGATGCCGTCGCACAGACAATTGAGCACCAAACCATGCACCTCGCGCACGCGCGCCGTTCGCTCGTGCGGCACATGGATGCCGATATCGGTCTCGCGCAACGCGCTGCCCAGTGCGCCGGCATTGCGCCCCGTCAAGACAATCACCACCATCTCGCGCTCGTGCGCAGCAGACATGGCCGCCAGCAAATTGGCATCGCCGCCGGCATTGCACAGCAACAGCAAGACATCGCCAGCCTGCCCGAGCGCCCGCACCTGCCGCGCAAACTGCTGGCTGACGTCGGTACCACTGGTCAGAAGCGAGCCGTTCACATTCAACGCCACAGCAGCCAATTCTGGGCGGTCTCGCTCGAATCCGGCCACACACGACACCACAAATTGCTGCGCGTCTGCGGCAAACCCTCCATTGCCGCAAGCCAAAATCTTGCCACCACCGGTGACGCAGACCAGCAGGGCCTGCACCGCATCCGCTACCGGCTTGCACAGAAGCTGTGCTGCCTGGTACTTGAGATCGGCGCTGTCGATAAAATGCTGTTGAATGCGTTGCTCAAGCATAAAGATCAAAATAGGGCGCTAAGGCGCATATCATATACCTGACTTGTTACACATTTTGTAGCAACAAGTATGAAATGGGCACCACTTGCTACGCGCCTGCATCAAAGGCCGCTTTCAGCCATTCGATGCCGTCCTGCACCAGCACCACGTCGAAACGGCAGGGCGGCGGCACTCGCAGCCGCAGCAGATAGTGGCGCGCAGCAAAGACGATGCGCCGCTGCTTGTCGACCCGGATGCTGGCCCCCGCGCCACCAAAGTCCGCCCTGCCCCGGCGCCGTACCTCGACAAAAACCACCGTGCCATCGGGCTCACGCAAGATCAAGTCAATTTCACCGCCGCCCCGCCCTGGCGTCCGATAATTGCGTGCAAGCAAGTGCAGCCCTGCCGCTTGCAGGTGGGCAAGCGCCCAGTCTTCGGCTTCGTTGCCCTGCTCACGCGTGCTTGTGCCGGTCGGTGCGCGGCGCACCAGCTTTTGAAGGAATCCCATTGAGCATCTCTTTCGCTTCCGCCCTACACGCTGCCAGCGAGGTCGCGGCGTCCCAGCATTATCCGCAGGGAGCCCTGTATGTGGTGGCGACGCCTATCGGCAATCTGGCGGACATCAGCTTGCGTGCTCTGCACGTGCTGCAACTGGCCGATTGCATTGGCTGCGAAGACACGCGCCACACGCAAGGCCTACTGCGCAGCTATGGGATCGACAAGACAGGTGCGCAGCTTCTGTCCGTGCACCAGCACAACGAGCAAGAGGCGGCGCAGGCGGTGATTGCGCGCCTGCAGCAAGGGCAGCGCGTGGCCTATGTCAGCGATGCCGGCACGCCCGGCATCAGCGACCCAGGGGCTCGGCTCGTCGCGGCAGTGCACGCTGCAGCATTGCGCACTGTGCCAGTGCCAGGCGCCAGCAGCATCACCACCATGCTCAGTGTGGCGGGTGCACTGACCCACGGGGGCGTGGATTCGGGTTTTGTGTTCGCCGGTTTTCTGCCCACCAAGGCAGGCGAGCGCAGTGCCGCCATTGAATCGTTGCGGGGTGAAGCGCGCTGCGTGGCCTTGCTGGAAGCGCCCCACCGCATCGTGGACCTGGCCAAGGCGCTGGCAGTGCTGGGTACGCGCGAGGTGACGCTGGGGCGTGAGTTGACCAAGCAGTACGAAGACATCGTGACGTTGCCAGCAGACCAGCTCAACACATGGCTAAGCGCCGACAGCAACCGCACACGCGGCGAGTTTGTCGTCGTGCTGCACCCCGCCAGTGTGGAGCGTGACAACGGCTTGCCAAACGCCCTGCTGCAGCAGTTGCTCCCCTTGCTGCCTTTGAAAACCGCCGTGCGCATTGCCACCGAAATTACGGGCGCACCGCGAAACGCACTCTACGAAGCAGCGCTGGCACTGCGGGACGGCGAGGGAGCAGGTCCACCGGAGGATTGATCGCTGCCGAATGGCTTGGGGGTGCCGGGAGGAACTGCCTCCAAGTGCCTGCCTGGCATTGCCAGCACAGCATGCCGGTCAAGGACGACCGGTTGGATCACTATTAATTCCAGAGCTGCTATCGCTTACTGGATAAACAACGGCCGGAAATTCACCGTAGCCCCTTGTGGCGCGCGCCCCTTCTGCCACGGCAGCGGCCATGGTTTCAAGGTGGCCGTAGGTCGAGTAGTACAGAACAAGAACTTTAGACATGATGCTTCCTTGGCGTGGAGTATTCGAGAAGGCCGCAGGAATCAGCGCGAGCTGCGGCGCGCATCCAGGCTGAGCGGCCCAGCGCCGAGGGCCGAGATCAGCAGCATGCCGCCCGTGACAGAAATGTTCTTCAAGAACAAGAGCTTCATCACGTCCTGCTGCGCCTCGGGAACTGACCAGTAGGCGTGGAAGGCGAGGCTTGCAGCCAGCGTAAAAAGTGCCATGGCCAAGCCAACCCAGCGCACCTTGAACCCAATAACCAAAGCCAGGCCGCCAAAAAATTCCAGCAATCCAGCCAGCACGGCCAACACCATCGGTGCCGGCAGCCCGCTACTGGCGATATAGCCAGCGGTGCCGTCGAGGTGCATGAGCTTACCAAGGCCGGCGGTGATGAACATGTAGGCGAGCAAGATGCGGCCCAGAAGGGAGAGGTAGGAAGCGTATTTGTCGTTCATGGCAAGGTCTGTTGAATTCGCAATAGGAAATGGTGCAAGCCTCGCGCCGACAGCACCGAGCGGTGCTTGCACTGCAGGTGCCACTGTAGATTTCGACGAGCAAAAGATAAATCGGCCTAGCGCCAACTCACTGTCCCACCTTTGGTGGGAATGCTTCCCATCCAGGGAGACTCAACGGCACGTCCTCAGCCGTGCCGCTACCAGGCCAACAGCGCCGACAGCGCCGACATGGATGTACCGTTAGAACGTACAGCCATTTGTCTGCGAGGCGCGCAGCCGCGAGTTCGACCTGCGGGTGCTCGGGACCAGCGTTGAGGCGGGGCTCCATAGGCGACCCATCGAGAGCGTGGTCACGCCCTACTGCACACCGACACGATGCTATTTTATTTATAGCTACTAACGCTTACTCCATAAGCTCTACAGGCCAATTTCATTTGAGAAAAATTGCAGTAACAGCTGAATACCGGAAAACTTCAGCGCAAAGAAGCGCTGCTCTGTCACACCGCCGTGCCGGTCAGGACGTTCACGAGGCGGGCCCTTTTGCATTGCCAGGTGGCTGAGGCAACGGCGCCGCAGGCGCTTCATCGCCGGTCAACGTGGCCGCATCCGCAGGGGGCGCAAAGTACAGCGCCGTCCAGCCCGCTTCCAGCTTGAACCGCTGTT
>JBQMQB010000084.1:0-8657 GCA_052172715.1 Giesbergeria sp.
CTCTGTTGGGTTCTTTGCTTCAAGTATTGAAGTACAACGCTGACAGGCGAGCCGAGCGTCTGCGGGTGTTTGAAATCGGACGCGTGTTTCTGCGTGACGCATCTGTTCTGGATTCCGATACCAGCGTGGCCGGATTTCACCAGCCTCAGCGGGTGGCGGGTCTGGCTTTTGGGTCTGCCGATCGCATCCAATGGGGTGTGGCTGCGCGCAATGTGGATTTCTTCGACGCCAAGGGCGATGTTGAAGCGCTGTTGTCGCCGGCGAAGCCCGTGTTTGAGTCCGCAGAGCATCCGGCCATGCACCCTGGTCGCTGTGCCCGGATACTGCTGGACGGTTATGTGGTAGGTCATGTAGGTGAATTGCACCCTAGATGGCGGCAATCGTGGGGCCTAGCGCAAGCGCCCGTAATGTTCGAGATCGAGCTCGACGCGGTGCTCAGCCGAACGGTACCAGCGTTCCAACCGGTTGCTCGGCACCAGGTAGTTGAGCGCGATATCGCCGTGGTGGTGGCCGAAGGCATAGGCTATGCACACCTCAGGCAAACGATCGCCAATGTCTTGGAACCGGGCTTGCTGCGTGACGCGGTATTGTTTGACGTGTACCGCCCGAAGGTGTCCCGGAGCAGCGAAGCTGCGGTTCCAAGCACGCTGGCTGTGGGCGAGAAAAGCATGGCGATTCGCTTGTATCTCGGTGGTGAGATGCCTCTGACAGAGGCACAGATTGACGCTGCAGTGCAGACGGTCCTTGATCAACTGGGCTTGCGCCACGGCGCGCGCCTGCGGGTATAGGAGAGGCGCGATGCAAAGCATCGAGATTTCAGTTGAGAGCCTGGAAGCGCCTGCACTGACCAAGGCGCAGCTTGCGGATTTGCTGTTTGACCAGATCGGACTGAACAAGCGTGAATCCAAGGACATGGTGGATGGGTTTTTTGATCTCATCGCACGCAGCCTTGTGGAAGGGGACGACGTCAAGCTCTCGGGCTTTGGCAACTTCCAGATCCGCACCAAGGCTCCGCGTCCAGGTCGCAACCCGCGCACCGGTGAAGCCATTCCCATTGGTGAGCGGCGGGTCGTCACCTTTCACGCCAGTAGCAAGCTCAAGGAGCAAATTGAAGGGCATACCGCCTCGAACTGACCGCTACTGTGGCCTCTTTTGTGGGGCTGTTACAACGTATGGCGAAAGTGCTGCGTCTGCTGTAGGCTTGAGGGTTTGTCGCATCCTGCGCGCGGTAACGCGCTCGTTTCATGGGATCTGTGCTTCCTCCTATTCCTGCCAAACGCTATTTCACGATAGGTGAAGTCGCTGAACTGTGCGCCGTCAAACCGCATGTGCTGCGCTATTGGGAGCAGGAATTCACGCAGCTGCGGCCCATGAAGCGCCGTGGCAACCGGCGCTACTACCAGCACCATGAGGTGTTGATGATCCGGCGGATTCGAGATCTCCTGTACGACCAGGGTTTCACGATCAGTGGCGCACGCAATCGGCTTCAAGACGGTGCGCACAATGCCTCGTCTTTCGAGAGTGAGTCTCTTCAGGAGTCGCCTGGCTCAGGCCATGGGTTTCAATCTGTTCCACATGCTGCTGGTCATGCTGTGCTTCCAGTCGATATGGAAACGGTACGCCGTGAATTGTTGGAAATCCGTGGCATGCTGTCTATAGCATCATGATTTGGACCTATAATTCAAGGCTTGTCGGCGTGTGGCGCAGCCTGGTAGCGCACTTGCATGGGGTGCAAGGGGTCGAAGGTTCGAATCCTTTCACGCCGACCAATAATTTAAGCAAAAGACAACGGGTCACAGCAGTAATGCTGTGACCCGTTGGTGTTTCAGCGCCTGCCAAGCAGGATGCGGGCGTGAAAGGATTTCACATGGACAAGCACTTCCTGACCCCTCTTTTTTCTCCTGATTCCATCGTCGTTTTCGCTGGCAGCGAGACGCGCGATGAGAGCCAGACGGCGCAAGGCAAACTGCTGCGTGAAACAATCAGTGCGCAGCGGTACAGAGGTCGCCTGCTGTTTCTGGACATTGAAACGACGGGCACCTTGGCAGATTTGGCGCAGACACGCGCTGACCTCGCCATCATCGCTCTGCCCGCCAAGGACGTTGCGGCTGCATTGGAGCTTGCTGGGCGCATGGGCTGCCGCGCCGCGCTGGTGATTTCTAGCGGCACCGATGCCGACACCGCCTCTGCGCTTGCCAAGATTGCCCATCGTGAAGGGGTGTATCTTCTCGGGCCCAACTCCCTTGGCTTTCAGCGCCCCGCACTGGGACTTAATGCCAGCGTGGCCGGGCCGCTGGCTCGGCAGGGCTCCCTGGCGTTGATTTCACAGTCGGGCGCTTTGACTGCCTCTATTTTGGATTGGGCCGCCCAGAATGCAGTCGGCTTTTCTTCCGTCGTCTCTGTGGGGCCTAACACCTCGGTGGACATCGCTCAGGTTCTGGACTACCTCGCAAGCGATCCGCAGACGCACAGCATCGTGGTCTATCTTGAAGGTATCTCCAATGCACGCAGCTTTTTGAGTGCGCTGCGCTCAGCAGCCAATGCCAAGCCCGTAGTGATCCTCAAGGCAGGGAGGAAGCCCGCAGGTAACGTGGCTGCGCAGACCCACAGCGGCGCCATTGTGGGGAGTGACGATGTATTCGACGCGGTGCTCCGCCGTGCAGGTGCCGTGCGGGTGCGCTCGTTCGTCGAGCTTTTCTCTGCCGCCAAGTGCTTGGCTTCACGCTACCGACCCGTAGGACGGCGCCTAGCCATCGTGACCAATGGGGGGGGGCCGGGCGTGCTGGCTGCCGATTGGGTGAACGAAATCTTTCTTGAGCTCGGTCGCCTGTCGCCCGAATCCGTGGCGACCTTGCAGCCCCTTTTGCCGCCGCTGGCTTCTTTGTGCGATCTGATGGATCTGTCGGAAGAAGCCGGTCCGGAGCATTTCCGCACAGCCATTGAATCGGCGAGTCGTGATCGCCAGATCGACGGTGTACTTGCCATTTATTCACCAAAGCCGGGGGTGGATGCTGCTGCGGTGGCGAAGGCGGTCGTAGAGGCCAAACGCCAGATGAGCAAGCCGCTGCTCTCTTGCTGGATGGGCGACAGTTCGGTAGTGGCAGCGCGAGCTGTCCTGGTGGACGCAGCCATTCCGAGTTTTCGTACACCGGAGGCAGCCGTGGGCGCCTTCGGCAATATCGCATCGTTCTATCAGAATCAGCAATTGCTGCAGCAAACGCCGCCGCCTTTGACTACCTTGGCGAAACCGGACATCGAAGGGGCGCGTTTGGTTATCGAAGGTGTGTTGGCTGAGCGGCGCAAAGTGCTGACCGAGATGGAATCGAAGACGCTGCTGGCGGCCTTCCACATTCCGGTCACCAACACCATTCTGGCCCGCACCGCTACGGAAGCCATGATGATTGCGACGCAGCTGGGCTTTCCCGTTGCGCTCAAGATCGATTCCCCGGATATCAGCCACAAGTCGGATGTGCAGGGCGTGGCGCTCAACATCATGAATGGCGCCAACGCCCGCGACACTTACACCGACATGGTGCAGCGGGTGAAACAATTGCTGCCCAGTGCGCGTATCAACGGCGTCACGGTGCAAAAGATGGCGCGCTCCAGGCGCGGGCGTGAGGTATGCATTGGCTTGGTAACCGATGAGCCATTCGGTCCGGTGATCACCTTCGGCGCCGGTGGCACCATGATCGAGCTGATCGACGACCGTGCGATGGAGCTGCCTCCCCTCAACCAGTTTCTTGCGCGCCGGCTTATCGAACGTTCGCGCGTCGCCGAAACCTTGGACGAGTGGCGCGGCGCGAGTGCCGTGGACCGAAATGCACTGGAGCAAGTGCTGCTGCGCGTCTCAGAAATGGTGTGCGAGCTGCCGCAGCTGCGCGAAATGGACATTAACCCCCTGATCGTGGACGAGTCTGGTGTTGTGGCTGTAGATGCGCGCATCGTGGTCAATCATGCGCCACAGGCCAGCGGTAGCGCCGCCCACTACAGCCATCTCGCCATCTCGCCGTACCCAGCACGCTTCCGACAGGTCTGGCCGCTCAGTGGCGGTGGTGAATACACTATCCGCCCGATACGCCCTGATGATGCGCAAATGCTCCAGGCACTGGTGCATAGCCTGTCTCCTGAAAGCCGCTATTTCCGTTTCATCTCATCGATGGCGCAGCTACCCCCCAGCATGCTGGCTCGCTTTACCCTGATCGATTACGACAGGGAGATGGCGCTGGTCGCCGTGTTCAAGCAGCGCGTGCCGGGCGCAGATGGCGAAATGGTAGAGACAGAACGTGTTGTTGGCGTATCGCGCTACATCACTAACCCGGACCGAACCACTTGTGAATTCGCTCTGGTGGTGGCGGACGACTTCAGTGGCCGCGGCCTTGGTTCGCGCTTGATGCTCAGCATCATGGATGTGGCGCGCGAGCGCGGCTTGAGCGAGATGGAGGGATTGGTGCTGGCCAACAACCCCGGCATGCTCAAACTTATGCGCAGCCTGGGTTTTGTCATCAAGGCTTTTGCAGAAGATCCTGACTTCAAGTTTGTCAGCCACGCGCTCTGAGCGCGGGTGACAAGTTCGTCAGGCTCCTGCGCTTAGCCTATGGTCATCAAGCTGGCATTCCCGCCGGCTGCTGCAGTATTTACGCTAAGTGAGCGTTCAAGCACAAGGCGGTCGAGGGCGATCGTTTTCTCGCCGGGAGCGAGACCTTGCACGAGGACGATGGCGCCCTGTCGTTTGGCCAGTACCTCGCAGGTGCGCTGCAAATCTGCTGCCGAGCCATGTTGCAGCACCACGTCAAGCTCGGGTGCCTGCAGCACTCCGCAGGCAGGTAGGGTGATGTGCTGCTGCACGTTTGCAGGCAGCTGCTCGCGCAAGCGGGCTGCCGCGTCCCCTTGCCACAGGGCTTGGGAGCCCACGGCGAGGACAGCGGCAAGCTGCGTCAGCAAGTCGTCGTCTTGCGTTGCCAAGCACCCTGTGGTGGCCCGTGGCAGTACGGAGTAGACGTTGCGCTCACCCGTGGGGCCAGGCAGTACCTGTGACAGACCTGCGGGGGATTGGGCTACAAAAGTTTCGCAGGTGGTCGCCAGTGCAGTGCGACCCGTCGTGCTGGCCCATTGCTGCAGTGCATCGAGCGGCGCAAGGCGAGGCGGGGCGACTTCAGTTTCGGCGCTGCAAATCATGCTGCGGGCGCTGCTTGGTGCTTGTGCAACCAGGCGGCGCAGGTACAGCGGTCCGCCAGCCTTGGGACCTGTGCCAGACAGGCCTTCGCCGCCGAAAGGCTGTACGCCTACTACGGCTCCCACCATATTGCGGTTCACGTAGGCGTTGCCAGCGTGCGCACGTGCCAGTATCTGGGCAATGGTTTCGTCGATGCGCGTGTGCACCCCCAGTGTCAGGCCGTACCCCGTGGCGTTGATGTCTTCAAGCAAGCGGGGCAGGGCGTTGCGCGCAAAGCGCACTACGTGCAGCACGGGGCCAAACACTTCGCGTTCCAGTTGGCTGATGCTTTGCAGTTCGATCAGGGTGGGCGAGACGAATGTGCCTTGCCCAGCGTGCGCTGTGTCGTGCGACTGGAACACCGTGCAGCCGCGTGCACGCATTGCGTCGATGTGGGCGACGATACCGGCCTGTGCCTCTGTGTCGATGACGGGGCCTACGTCGGTCGCCAGCACCGCCGGGTTGCCCAGCCGCAGTTCGCCCATCGCGCCGCGCAGCATGGGCAGAAGATGGGGGGCAGCGTCTTCCTGAATGCACAGCACGCGCAGGGCCGAGCAGCGTTGGCCGGCGCTGTCGAAGGCTGAGGCAAGGATGTCGACGACGGCCTGCTCGGCCAGCGCCGAAGAGTCGACCACCATGGCGTTTTGCCCGCCGGTTTCGGCAATCAGTGTCACCGGCCGTCCTGCGGCGTCGAGTCGCCCTGCGAGCGTCTGCTGGATGGCACGGGCTACTTGGGTTGACCCCGTGAAGACCACGCCCATCACGCGCGGGTCGGCCACCAGCGTGGCGCCTACCGTTTCGCCGCGTCCGGGCAGCAATTGGAGGGCTGCGCGTGGCACGCCAGCCTGCCACAGCAGGCGAACGGCTTGCGCTGCAATCAGAGGGGTTTGCTCTGCCGGTTTGGCGATAACGCAGTTGCCTGCGGCCAGGGCAGCGCACACTTGTCCGGCGAAAATTGCCAGCGGGAAGTTCCAGGGGCTGATGCACACCACAGTACCTAACGCCTGCACCTGCGGTGTTGCAAGGGCACTGCTCGCTTGGGTCGCGTAGTAACGCAGGAAATCAATGGCTTCGCGGACCTCCGAAATCGCGTTGGAGGCGCTCTTGCCGGCTTCGCGCACCAGCAGGGCGATCAGCGTAGGCATGTCGGCCTGCAGTAGATCGGCAGCGCGTAGCAAGGCCTGGGCGCGCTCTGCGGCCGGTGTGGTGCGCCAAGCTTGCCCATCTACATGGGCAAGTGAAAGAGCGTGTTCCACATCCCTCGGTTCGGCTTCCTGCACTTGACCCACGGTGTCGCTTGAGTCTGCGGGGTTGCGCACAGGCTGGTGTGTGCCTTGGGCCACGTCGCAAGCGAGCAGCGGGCCAGCCAGCCATTGCTGGCCGCGCGAGGCTTGCAGGGCCTGGTCCAGATCGGCCAGCACCGTTTCGCTCGCCAAGTCCAAGCCTGCGGAGTTGCGCCGTGCCTCACCGTACAGCGCCATGGGGTGGGCGATGCGTTGGTGGGGAAGTGCGGCCGCACCTTCCACCGCAGCAGCCGCGTCAACGGTCTCTACGGGGTCGCGTACCAGTTCGTCCAGCGCAATGGTCTCGTCTGCGATGCGGTTCACGAACGACGTATTGGCACCGTTCTCCAGCAGGCGGCGCACCAAGTAGGCGAGCAGCGTTTCGTGCGTACCCACTGGCGCATAAACGCGGCACGGGCGACCCAGACCACCTTCACTGACAGGCCGAACCACCTGTTCGTACAGTGGCTCGCCCATGCCGTGCAGGCACTGGAACTCATATTGGTCGGGCTGGTAGGTGGCCGGGTTGGCCATTTCGTGAATTGCGGCCAGTGTGTGCGCGTTGTGCGTGGCGAATTGAGGGTAGACCGCGTCGGGTGCAGCGAGAAGCTTGCGAGCGCAGGCGATGTACGACACATCGGTATGGGCTTTGCGTGTGTACACCGGGAAGTCGCTCAGGCCATCCACTTGGGCACGTTTGATTTCGCTGTCCCAGTAAGCGCCTTTCACAAGCCGGATCATCAGGCGTCGCCCGGTGTGGCGCGCCATTTCAATCACTTCGTCCACCACGGCTGGGCAACGCTTCTGATAGGCCTGGATGACGAAGCCCAGGCCATTCCAACCGGCCAATGCTTCTTCGTGGCAGAGGCGCTCGAGCAATTCAAGGGAGATCTCCAGCCGTTCGGTTTCTTCGGCGTCGATGTTGAGGCCAATGTCGTACTGGCGCGCCAACGTGGCAAGAGACAGCAGTGTGGGGTAGAGCTCTGCATGCACGCGCTCGCTTTGGGCGCGCACGTAGCGTGGGTGCAGGGCTGAGAGTTTGATGGAAATACCGGGCCCGGTATAAATGCCGCGTGTGCCTGAGGCGCGGCCAATTGCGTGGATCGCGGCTTCATACGATGCCAGATAGCGTTCGGCGTCGTGCTGCGTTAGCGCCGCTTCGCCCAGCATGTCGTACGAAAAGCGGAACCCAACGGTTTCGCGAGCGCGGGCGTTGGACAGCGCCTGTGCAATCGTTTCGCCAGTGACGAACTGCTCGCCCATCATGCGCATAGCCATGTCCACACTCTTGCGGATCAGCGGCTCGCCGCCCTTGGCTGTGAGCCGTGCGAGCATGGAGGTCAGGGTTCTTTCGCTGTGGGTGGCTACCAATTTGCCGGTGAGCAGCAAGCCCCAGGTAGCAGCATTGACGAAAAGCGAGGGGCTTTTGCCCAAATGTGCTTCCCATTGGCCGTTGCCAATTTTGTCGCGGATCAGCGCGTCGCGCGTGGCCTTGTCGGGAATACGCAGCAAGGCCTCCGCCAGACACATCAGCGCAACACCCTCCTGCGAGGAGAGCGAAAACTCCTGCAGCAAGCTTTGTACCAGTCCGGCACGCCCGGCGCCGCCTTTACGTTCTCGCAATGTCCCTGCGAGGCGGCGGGCCAGTGAGTGAACCCGTGCGGCAGTGGCAGCGTCGCTGCGGGCCAGCAGCAGCAGATGCGAGAGTGCTTCGGGTTCGGGAATTCGGCACAGCGCCTGCATTTCGGTGTGCTGCGAGGCGCCAATGAATGCGCGGGGAGCGAAGGGGGCGACTGTGGTGGGCATAGTGCTGTGCCAAGTGGATTAAGGATGGCGCATCATGCGTGAAAGGGAAGAGAATAAAATTTCAAATTTCAGTGTTCAAGTAGATAAAAAAACCGAAATGAACGAAGAAAAAGATGGTATCGACAGAATTGACAGGAAAATCCTCTCAATTCTTCAAGAAGACGGGCGTATTTCCAACCTGCGGCTCTCCGAGCAGGTGGGTTTGTCGCCCACGGCGGTCCTCGGAAGGGTGCAGCGGCTCTCACGCGATAGGTATGTGCTGGGGTACGAAGCACGCCTCAATCCGCTCAAGCTGGGGGCTGCCATGCTGGTGTTTGTCGAGGTGTTGCTCGATCGCACCACGCCCAATGTATTCG
>JBQMQB010000085.1:0-8620 GCA_052172715.1 Giesbergeria sp.
AAATCCTGAATTGATAGCTTCTTGCGCTTACTGCATAAGGGCTAGAGCCGATTTTCACATCAAACCGCCTCACCTTCGGGTGCAGGCGGTTTTTTTGTCTCCCTCTTCTTTTCAAGCTTGCATCGTCACCGGCACCGCTCGGCTGCGCGCAGGTGGAGGCCCCGTTAGCGTGGGCATCACAGCCCAATTCACAGGGTTTACCCCAGCACAATACTTTAAATATCTTGCTAATATATCAACCATTCAACACCAACGCACCAGGAGCACACCCATGAGCAATCCCCGCTGGCAAGGCATCTTCCCCGCCATCACCACCAAGTTCCACGCCGACGAGAGCATTGATGCCGAGGGCACCGCCCGCCACATCGATTTTCAGATTCGCAACGGCATCCATGGCATCGTGACCTGCGGTTCGCTGGGCGAGTTCAGCACCATGTCGCTGGAAGAAAAGCTTGAAGTCACGCGCATTGCCATCGAAGCTGCCAAGGGCCGTATTCCCGTGCTGGCAAACGTGTCAGAAACCTCCACCAGCGAAGCCCTGCGCTTCATCAAGGGCGCCAATGCTCTGGGCGTGGACGGCTACATGGTCATGCCTTCGGTCATCTACGTGGCCGATGCGCGCGAAGCCATCGCCAACGTGCGTGCCATGGCCGAAGCGGCTAAAAAACCGATCATGGTGTACAACAACCCGCTCGCCTACCGCGTGGACTTGAAGCCCGAGCACTTTGCCGAACTGGCCGACTGCGAATGGGTGGTGGCTATCAAGGAAAGCTGTGGCGATATCCGCCGCATCACCGACCTGCGCCTGGCATTGGGAGACCGCTTTCAGCTGTTCCTGGGTGTGGACGACCTGGCATTCGAAGGCTTGGCGCTGGGCTGCGACGGCCTGCTGGCCGGTGTCGGCTGCACCTTCCCACGCGAAACTGTGGCGCTGTACGACCTGATGAAAGCCGGCCAGTACGAAGAAGCGCTCAAGCTCTACCAGTGGATGACGCCCCTGCTGCACCTTGACGTGTCACACAAACTGGTGCAAAACCTCAAGCTGATCGACCTGCTGGTGGGCACCGGCACCGAGCACATGCGCCGTCCGCGCCTGCCGGTGATTGGCGAAGAGCGTGCGTTCATTGAGCGCGTTGTGAAGAAGGCGCTCGAAACGCGCCCAAACAAGTACAAGTCCGTCGACTAAGTAGTCGGTGGGGCGACCGGCGCTTCAGCATTAAAAGCATTTCTAATGAAAGCTCTAAAAATTAATGCTAAGCGAATACTGACTGTATCCTGAAGAATTATCAACAAAAGGAACTCCCATGAAGTTTGCCATTTCCAGCACCGCTGTCCTGGTCGCCCTTGCCTTTTCCGGCGCCGCACAAGCCCAGAATCAGGTCGTCGTCATTGGTCATAGCGGCCCCCTCTCTGGCCCCAACGCCTTTGCCGGCAAGGACAACGAGAACGGCGTGCGTATGGCTGTTGAAGAACTCAATGCCAAGAAGATCACGGTCGGCGGCAAGACCCTTGAGTTCAAGCTTGCCTCTGAAGACGACCAGTGCGATGCACGTGCCGGCGTGAGCGTAGCGCAGAAGTTTGTCGACGACGGCGTGAAATACGTCATGGGCCCCTACTGCTCGGGCGTGACCATTCCCGCATCGCGCGTTTACAGCCAAGGCGGCACCATGGTCTCCACCGTGGGCACCAACCCCAAGGTCACCGACGGCGGCTACAAGAACTTGTTCCGCATCATTGCCAGCGACACGCAAATTGGCTCCAACATGGCCACCTACGCGGCCAATGTGATGAAGGTCAAGAACGTCGCTGTCATTGACGACCGCACCGCTTTCGGCCAAGGCGTTGCCGACGAGTTCACCAAAGAAGCCAAGAAGCTTGGTCTGAACCTCGTCGGTCAAGAGTTCACCACCGACAAGTCGACCGATTTCCTGGCCATCCTGACCAACCTCAAGGGCAAGAGCCCCGATGCCATCTTCTTTGGCGGCTATGCCCCACAAGCGGCACCGATGGCACGCCAGATGAAGCAACTCGGCATGAAGGCCAAGCTGCTCGGCGGTGACACGCTGTGCAGCCCAGAGGTCGGCAAACTCGGCGGTGACGCTGTGAACGACACCGTCATATGCGCGCAAGGCGGCACCATGCTCGACAAGGTCGAAGGCGGCAGCGCCTTCAAGGCCAAGTACAAAGAGCACTTCAAGCGCGACGCCGATGCCTACGCCGCCTCGTACTACGACCAGACGATGCTGATCGGCAACGCCATGCAAAAAGCCGACTCGATTGACCCGAAAAAGGTCGGCGAGTACATCTACGGCAACAGCTACAAGGGTGTCGCCGGTACCTATGCCTACGATGCCAAGGGCAACCTGAAGCAGGCCCCCATTACGGTGAGCACCTTCCGCAACGGCGCGCCCGTCCCGCTCGCCAGCTACTGATCGTCTCCTCCCCCGTGCCCCCTGTGGGCACCTGTGGCCTGCACGATCTGCAGGCCATTTTTTTGACTGATTTCTTACCATGCAGCGCATCCACATCATCGATTCCCACACCGGCGGCGAGCCCACGCGGCTGGTAGTGGGCGGCTTCCCCGACTTGGGTACCGGCAGCATGGCCGAGCGCCGCGCCCTTTTGGCGACCGAGCACGACCGATGGCGCACCGCAACTGTGCTGGAGCCGCGCGGTAACGATGTAGTCGTCGGCGCCCTGCTCTGTCCGCCGACAGATTGCAGCAACGCTGCGGGTGTGGTGTTCTTCAACAACAGCGGGTACCTGGGCATGTGCGGCCACGGCACCATTGGCCTGGTGGCATCGCTAGCCCACATGGGCCGAATCCAGCCCGGCGTGCACGGCATCGAAACCCCCGTGGGCACCGTGCAAACCACACTGCACGAAGACGGCTCGGTCAGTGTGCGCAATGTGTCGGCCTACCGCTTACACCACCAGTTGACCGTGCAGGTGCCGGGCTATGGCCCGGTGACCGGCGACGTCGCCTGGGGCGGGAACTGGTTCTTCCTAATTACCGCGCACCAGCAGCGCGTGGAGAGCACCAACCTGGCAGCACTCACGGCCTTCACCATCGCCGTGCAAAAGGCTTTGGAGGTAGAGGGCGTGCGCGGCAGCGACGGCGGACTGGTTGACCACATCGAACTCTTTGCCGATGACGACCAGGCCGACAGCCGCAACTTCGTGCTCTGCCCCGGCGGCGCCTACGACCGCTCGCCGTGTGGCACGGGCACCAGCGCCAAACTGGCGTGTCTGGCGTCCGACGGCAAGCTGCAGCCAGGCCAGGTGTGGCGCCAGGCCAGCATCATTGGCAGCCAGTTCGAAGCCAGCTACCAAATAGAAGACGGCCAGCTCATCCCCACCCTGCGCGGCCGCGCCTTTATGAGCGCCGAGGCCACGCTGCTGATCGACCCGAACGACCCGTTTGGCTGGGGCATTGCGCTCTAGAACCACATGCAAAACCCTGACATCATCGTCATCGGCGCCGGCATTGTCGGCGCAGCGTGTGCCCATTCGCTGGCCAATGCGGGCCAGTCCGTTTTGGTGCTCGACGCACGCTTGGGCGGTGCGACCAACGCCGGTATGGGCCACTTGGTGGTGATGGACGACAACCCCGCCGAATTGGCCATCAGCCAAGCTTCGCTCGCCCAATGGCACGCCTGGGCGCCGCGCATGGCGGCCCAGGCGCCGAACAGTGCATTCACGAATTGCGGCACGCTGTGGGTCGCCGCCGACGCCGAAGAAATGCAAGAGGCCGAGCACAAGCGCGCGCGCCTGCAAGCCCATGGCATTGCCTGCGAACTGCTCAGTGCCCGCGAACTCTCCGCGATGGAGCCCGTCCTGCGCCCCGGCCTGCACGGCGCGCTGCGCGTGGGCGGCGACAGTATGGTCTATGCCCCCAACGCTGCGGAATGGCTGCTGGGCCATGCCGCCCAACCCATTCGTGTCGAGGCGCTGCGCGCCAGCCGCATTGAAGGGCGCCGCGTGCACTGCACCGACGGCAGCGTGCGCGAAGGCGGAGCCGTGCTGCTGGCCGCTGGCATCCACGCCACGCAGTTTTGCCCTGAGCTACCCATTCGCCCCAAGAAAGGGCACTTGGCCATTACCGACCGGGGCAGCGCAGTCGTACGCCACCAATTGGTCGAGCTGGGCTACGTCAAGAACGCGCACCAGACCGAGGGCACTTCGGTTGCCTTCAACCTGCAGCCACGTCCCACCGGCCAGTGGCTGCTCGGGTCGTCGCGCCAATTCGACACGCTGGACCCGGCGGTGGACAACGCCGTGCTGGCACGCATGCTGCGCCGCGCCATCGACTACGTGCCCTCGCTCGCCGAGCGCAACGCTATTCGTACCTGGACGGGTTTTCGGGCTGCCACGCCCGACGGCCTGCCCATCATCGGGCGCCACCCAGAGCACGGACACTTGTGGCTCGCCGTGGGGCATGAAGGCTTGGGCGTGACCACCGCGCCCGCCACAGCCAGCCTGATTGCATCGGGCATGCTGGGCACGGCGGCGCCGATTGACCCAGCGCCGTATGCACCCACCAGGTTTGCGCAGGAGCACACCGCATGAACACCTCCACAGCAATGGTCGAAGTCCAGGTGGGCGATGCGCGCGTGCGCGTGCCCGCAGGCAGCAGCGTCACCGCCGCCCTCGCGCAGCAGCCTCCGGGGCACGCCCGCCTGTCGGTGAGCGGGCAATGGCGCGCACCGCTCTGCGGCATGGGGGTGTGCCACGAATGCCGCGTGCTGATCGATGGCCGCGAGCGCCTGGCCTGTCAGACGGTGTGCCACGACGGCATGCGCATCAGCACCAGCACCGCACACACGGGAGGTGCGACATGACCGGGGCACCACAAGCGCGCTGCGACCTTCTCATCATCGGCGCAGGCCCTGCCGGTATGGCGGCGGCGCTGGCCGCAGCGCCCAGCGGCATGCGCATCGTGGTGGTGGACGACAACCCTGTGCCCGGTGGGCAGATCTGGCGCGATGGCCCTGGTGTGCAACTGCCCCCGCTCGCACGCCAGCACCGCAATGGCCTCGCGCAACACGCCAATATTGAAGTGCTGAGCGGTACCCGCGTGGTCGGCCTGGGCGATCGGGCCAGCGCGAACGACGCGCCCGCACTGATTTTGGAAAACGCCGTGCGCGGGTGGACGCAGCACGCGGGCCGACTCATCCTCTGCACCGGCGCACGCGAACTGCTGCTGCCCTTCCCCGGTTGGACGCTCCCCGGCGTCACCGGCGCTGGAGGCCTGCAGGCACTCATCAAAGGTGGGGTAGAGGTACGCGGCCAGCGCATCGTCATTGCCGGTACTGGCCCGCTCTTGTTGGCGGCCACTGCCACCGCGCGCAAGGCGGGCGCCCAGGTGGTGCGTGTGGCCGAACACACCTCGTGGAGTGCGCTGGCCACGTTTGCAGCGCAGCTTCTTCGCTGGCCTGCAAAGGCACTGCAGGCACCCACCCTGCTGCACCCAGGCCTGCGCGCCAATGCGCATGTGCTGGAAGCACTGGGCAGCAGCCATGTCGAAGGAGTTCGGCTGCAGCGCGGGAACCGCACAGAACGGCTGAACTGCGATCGCATCGCCTGCGGCTTCGGCCTGGTGCCCAACACACACCTGGGGCAAATGCTGGGCTGCGCACTGGGTGCGCGCAGCGGCCTGCAAGTCGATCAGCGGATGCAGACCACAGTCCCCAGCGTGTACGCCGCAGGCGAATGCACCGGTTTTGGTGGCAGCGAACGTGCGCTGACACAAGGCGCTATGGCCGGCCATGCCGCTGTTGGCAACACCGAAGCTGCGCAAGCCCTGCAAAGCACACTGATGCGCTGGAATGCATTTGCCGATGCGCTGCACCACCATTTCCCAGTGCGCGCCCAAGTGCTGGCCACCCTGCCCCGCGCCGACACCCTGGTCTGCCGCTGCGAAGATGTGGCGCACGGCGAACTGGCACAGCGCAGCGGCTGGATAGACGCCAAACTTCACAGCCGCTGCGGCATGGGCGCCTGCCAGGGCCGCATTTGCGCCGCAGCGGCGCAGGTGCTGTACGGCTGGGCGCCGCAGCCCGCGCGCCACTTGCTCTCGCCAGCACGCATGTCGACACTCGCGGCAGCAGACGGCGACTCCACTCACGACCCCTCTACCGAAAGCGTTCTTAAGACATGAGCTCTACCTCCCCCACCGCCCCAGCCATGGTGCATGTCCCCGAAGCGGAACTGACGGACATCGTCCACCGCGCCCTGGCCCGCATGGGACTCTCGGATGCGCATGTGCACGCGATTGCCAAAATCATCGTGGCCGGTCAGCGCGACGCTTGCCAGTCGCACGGGGTGTACCGGCTGATCAGCTGCGTCGACGCCGTGCGCGCCGGCAAGGTGCAGTTGGCGGTGGAGCCGGTGGTCACAGCCAGCGGTGGCCCCATCGTGCAGGTCGATGCGAAGTTTGGTTTTTCACCACTAGCCTTCGAACGCGGCCTCCCCGCGTTGGTCGAAACCACGCGCCGCCACGGCCTGGGCGCGCTCGTCATTCGCCATTGCTTTCACTTCTCTGCCCTGTGGCCGGAGATCGAGGCCATCACCGCGCACGGCTTGGCGGCTCTGGCCCTTACGCCCAGCCACGCCTGGGTCGCCCCGGCCGGCGGCAGCAAGCCGCTGTTCGGCACCAACCCCATCGCCTTCGGCTGGCCACGCCCCGGCCCTTACCCGTATGTGTTTGACTTTGCCACCAGCGCCATCGCACGCGGTGATCTGGAGCTGCACCGCCGCGCGGGCAAGCCGCTGCCCGAAGGATGCGGCGTGGACGCAGATGGCCAGCCCAGCACCGACCCCGTGGCCGTGGCGCGCGGCGCCATGCTGGCGTTTGGCGGACACAAAGGCTCCGCGCTTTCGACCATGGTGGAATTGATGGCCGGCGCGCTGATTGGCGACTGGACCAGCCGCGAATCGCAGGCTTTTGACGACGGTGCGGGTGTCACGCCGTGCCACGGCGAGCTGATTCTTGCGTTTGATCCGCTGGCCTTGGGTGGTGACGATGCAGACGCACAAACTGCACGTGCCGAACACCTTCTGCACGCCATCTCCGACCAAGCCCGTCTGCCCTCACAGCGGCGCTTTACGGCGCGAGCACGCAGCCAGGCGGAAGGTATTGCAGTGCCTGCAGCGATGTACCAGGACATCTTGCAACTCGCTGACTAAGCGCAGCGCCCCGTGCGCCATGGCAGGTGCATGGGGCCAAACAATCGGACAAACCACTGGTTTTCCCTAGCAAGCTTGCTTGTAATTTACTAATATATTTACTACATATCTTAAAAATACCTGCAAACCAAACTCCGTCTGCCCCTCCCTTTCATGTCCGACCGTCTACTGCCACCCCCCACCGTCCAAGCGTCGCGCGCACCCGTGCGCTGGGCTATGGCTTTGTCTACCACAGTGCTGCGCGCAGAGCGTGCCGCGCTCACGGTTTTGATGAGTCTGCTGGTGCTGCTGATCCTGCTCAACGTCGTCACACGCTACTCGGGCGTGCCCATTTACTGGGTGGACGAGGCGGCGGTGTTCACCATGGTCTGGCTTACCTTTGTCGGCGCATCGGTCATGACGCGCTTGCGCATGGACTTTGCAGTAGGGCTGGTGTCCGACCAACTTCCGCCCGGCGGCGCGAAGGTGCTCAAGGTGCTGGCCACCTTAGGCGTGCTGGTGTTTGCACTGGCGCTCGTGTGGATGTGCTGGGTGTGGATGGACCCACGCGGCATTGCAGCGGCCGGCTTCAACGCCAAAGACTACGCCGAGGCCAGTTTCAACTTCATTTACACCGAGCACACCCAGACCCTGGAATGGCCGACCTGGGTGCTGCAACTGATTCTTCCCCTCTTCTCGCTGACCCTCACCGTGCATGCAGTGGCCAACTTGCTGGAAGAGCTGGAGGTGTCTCCACGGGTGGTGCACAGCGGTTTCGATGTGGTCAGCGCCGATGCGGTGAACTGATTTCCAACGCGGCACACCACTTCGGCCACCCCCAATCATGATTACCAGCCTCTTCTTTCTCGCCATCCTGCTTGTGGGCGTGCCGATTGGCATTTGCCTGTGCCTGGCAGGCGTCGTCTTTATCCTCAACTCGGGCAGCACGGTGCTGTTCCAGTCGTTTCCCTTGCAGATGTTTGCCGGGGTGGACAGCTATGGGTTGATTGCCATCCCGCTGTTCATTCTGATCGGTGAAATCATGAACAGCGGCGGCATCACGCGGCGGCTGGTCGACCTGGCCATGGCCTTCATCGGCTCGGTCAAAGGGGGCCTCGCCTATGTGAACATTCTGGCCAACATGATGGTGTCGTCCATCATCGGCTCGGCCACGGCCCAGGTGGCCATCATGTCGCAGGTGATGGTGCCCGAGATGGAAAAGCAGGGCTACGACAAGACCTTTGCCGCTGGCCTTACTGTGTATGGCGGCATGCTCGGCCCGATCATCCCGCCGTCGGTGATGTTCGTCGTCTACAGCGTACTGGCCCAGGTGGCCGTGAGCGACATGCTGATTGCCGGCATCATCCCCGGCATCCTGCTCACCCTGCTGTTTTTTGTGGTGATCGCCTGCATGGGCTTCTTCTACGACTACCCGCGCAGCGAATACCGCACC
>JBQMQB010000086.1:0-5124 GCA_052172715.1 Giesbergeria sp.
AAATGCTTGCATTCGTGTGGGGATTCCGTCACACTAGCGCCTTGAAATTTCGGGTAAACCCGTAGTTTCCGAAAGGTGTGGTGTTGATGTTTGCTGTCGCTGCGACCTGGATGCGCAAAGCCGGGTTTTCTGTCGTTCTGGGTGCCACGCTCGTGTTTGCGTCGCTGGGCCTGCAGGCGCGGGAAAGCCCCGTCGACGCGTCCGCTCACGTTGTTGCTCTGGTTGATTTGCCCGTTCAAGGGCGCCAGACCCATGCATTGATTCTGGCGGGCGGCCCTTTTTCTGCCGAGAAGGACGGCATTGTCTTTGGCAATCGCGAGCGGCTGCTTCCTCCGTCAAGGCGTGGGTACTACCGCGAGTACACCGTCAGAACCCCCGGGGTGCGCAGCCGTGGCGCCCGGCGCATTGTATGTGGCGGGCCACCGCGAAATCCCGAGGCCTGCTACTACACCAGTGACCACTATGCCAGTTTTCGCCGAATTGTAGATTGACGTCTTTATATGTGTGAACTCCCCGCCCATGTGGGCTCTCCAACGACCGAATTTTGGACTTGATAGAAAGAGAAGCGAAGATGGACACGCCACTTCGTAAGGATCAGGATGTTCCCCTGCGCGGCATTCGTGCCAACATCGTGCAGTCGATACGCGCGTTTCGCGTGCAAGACTTGCAGGATGCGGCCACCGCCTTGGGACACCATTTCCTCTACGCCAACCTCGCCCACGCACAAACCAAACAGGATGTGCTTGATCTGATTGCCCAGCAATTCACTTTGCCTACGCATTTCGGCAAGAACTTCGATGCGCTGTCCGATTGCATGACCGACCCGCTGCACAAGTCGGGACCGCAACCGGGCTTCATCGTGGTGCTCGAGCAGATCCCTGCCACGGCCAAGTTCGATAAGGAGGCGCGCGAACAACTTATCGATGTGTTCCGCGACGCCGCAGACTTCTGGGGTGAACGCAAAATACCGTTCCGCTGTTTCTATTCTTTTCTGTAGCCCGTTCTGCAACCAACAGCCAAGCAGAACGGGCAAGCGGGGCTAGCGACACACCCACGGTGGTGCGAGGCATTGAGGTGCCCATCGAAGAGGCAAGCGAGAAGTTGCCAACCGACAAGTTGGTGGACATCTCGCCATTGGCGCTGCGCATGAGCAGCCCTTTCAACTCGGGCTATTGGCTCAACGCCGCCTGAACACGGTGCCATGATCCGCCGACCTGCAGTGCAGCGTCGGCGGTTTTTCATTTTGCAGTTCACGGGGGCGCGATGTCCAAAGACAAGACGGAGTTCGTGTGCGCGGACTGCGGTGGCACTAGCCCGCGTTGGCTGGGTAAATGCCCGCAATGCGGTGCCTGGAACACACTGAGCGAAACCGTGGTAGAGCCCCAGGCTGCCCGCAATCGCTACGCCGCAGCGACCCGGGGCGCCCTGCACGCTGCGCAGCCGGTCGTCCCACTTGCGTCCATTGAGGCCAGTGATTTCGATCGCACCGCCACCGGCATAGACGAACTTGACCGTGTGCTCGGCGGCGGTATGGTGGAAGGTGCCGTGGTGCTGATTGGGGGCGACCCGGGCATAGGCAAATCTACTTTGTTGCTTCAGGCGCTCGACGCATTGCAGCGCGGGGGGCTGTCCACCTTGTACGTCACCGGCGAAGAAAGCGGTGCTCAGGTAGCGCTGCGCTCGCGCCGCCTAGGCTTGGACCACAGCATGGTCAATGTACTGGCCGAGACTCAGCTCGAGAAAATTCTTGCCACCGTCGAGAAAACGCAACCCGCGATCGCCGTCATCGACTCGATCCAGACGGTGTATTCCGACGCGCTCAGCTCGGCGCCAGGCTCGGTGTCGCAGGTGCGGGAATGTGCGGCCCACCTGACGCGCGCAGCCAAGGCCACCGGCGTGGCCATCGTACTGGTGGGCCACGTGACCAAGGAAGGCACGCTGGCTGGGCCCCGCGTGCTGGAACATATGGTCGATACGGTGCTGTACTTCGAGGGCGACACGCATTCGAGCTTCCGCTTGGTGCGCGCCATCAAGAACCGCTTTGGCGCTGTCAACGAAATTGGCGTGTTTGCCATGACTGAGCGCGGGCTCAAAGGCGTTGCCAACCCCAGTGCCATCTTTCTTAGCCAGCACAGCGAGCCCGTGCCGGGAACTTGCGTGCTGGTGACCTTAGAGGGCACGCGGCCACTGTTGGTCGAAATCCAGGCGTTGGTCGATGGCGGCGGGCCCAGCCCGCGCCGCCTCTCAGTGGGGCTCGACCGCGACCGACTCGCCATGCTGCTTGCTGTGTTGCACCGTCATGCTGGTGTGGCCTGTGCCGATCAAGACGTGTTCGTCAACGCCGTCGGTGGTGTGCGCATTAGTGAACCTGCGGCGGATTTGGCCGTGATGCTGGCGATTACCTCCAGCCTGCGTGCGCGCGCCCTGCCCAAGGGTTTCATGGCGTTTGGTGAAGTCGGTCTGGCAGGCGAAGTGCGCCCTGCCCCACGCGGCCAGGAACGCCTGCGCGAGGCTGCCAAGTTGGGGTTTACGGTGGCCATCGTACCCAAAGCCAATGCGCCCAAGAAGCCTATTGAAGGCCTGACCATTCACGCGGTGGAGCGCATCGAAGACGCCATGGACGTGGTCCGCCAATTGGAATAATGCGGGCAGGAGCGTGCCGGAATGCACTTCTAGTGAGCGCAACTGGCACAAGACGCTTGGCACGGCGCCGTAAAATCTAAGGTTTCGTGAACCTCGCAAATTCAAAGGACACTTATGAGCCCCGTAGTTCCCTCGATGGCCGATCGTGACGGCAAGATCTGGATGGACGGCCAGATGGTCGATTGGCGCGATGCCAAGATCCATGTGCTCTCCCACACTCTGCACTATGGTTGCGGGGCGTTTGAAGGGGTGCGCGCCTACAAGACAGCCGAGGGCACGGCGATTTTTCGGCTTGAAGAGCACACGGAGCGGCTGTTCAACAGCGCCAAAATTTTGCGCATGAAGATTCCTTTCACCAAGGAAGAAGTGAACGAGGCGCAAAAAGCCGTGGTGCGCGAGAACAAACTTGAATCGGGCTACCTGCGCCCGCTGACCTGGATCGGCTCGCAGAAGCTGGGTGTCTCGCCAAAAGGCAACCAGATTCATTTGATGGTCGCGGCCTGGGCCTGGGGTGCCTACCTGGGCGAGGAAGGTATGCAGCGCGGCATTCGCGTCAAGACCAGCAGCTACACGCGCCACCACGTCAACATTACGATGACGCAGGCCAAGGCAGTAAGCAACTACACCAACTCGATTCTGGCCAACATGGAAGCGCTGGACGACGGCTATGACGAGGCACTGTTGCTCGACAGCTCTGGTTTCGTCTCCGAAGGTGCAGGCGAGAACATCTTCGTCATCAAGAATGGCGTCATCTATACCCCTGACTTGTCGGCAGGCGCGCTCAACGGCATTACGCGCAACACCGTCATGCATATCGCGAAGGATCTGGGGATTGAGGTCGTGCAAAAGCGCATCACGCGCGACGAGGTCTATATCTCTGATGAGGCATTTTTCACCGGCACGGCAGCGGAAGTCACTCCCATTCGCGAACTCGACCGTATCGAGCTAGGCGCAGGGCGGCGCGGTCCGATCACCGAAAAAATTCAGTCGGCGTTTTTCGACATTGTGAATGGTCGCAACCCCCAATACGCCCATTGGCTAAGCAAGGTGTAATGCCATGAAGCAAGGTGTTGTAGAACTGCTCGCGAAAGACCTGAATCCGGAGGGCGGTGTGTTTTGCCCTAACCCAAAGGCTGGCATGAAACTGTGGAACAGCCACCCCAAGGTGTACTTGGATGTGGCCCATGCAGGCGAAGCCAAGTGCCCTTACTGCGGCACGGAATACCGGCTCAAGGAAGGGGAAATTGTGAAAGCAGGGCATTGATACCGCTGGCCGTTTTAGCGAGCGTCTGTGCAGCCAGCCAACGCAAAGCAAGCCCGTGCCTCTTTGATTTCAGCGAGCCCGATTGATTTGACCTTCTCCTTAGCGGCTGCGCAGCGCGCCCCTTGGCCGGAAAAACTCTCAAGCGTGGCGGCATTTGCAGTGCCGGGCCTTGCCTTGTGGTTGCCGTCAGGGTACTCCTATGGGGCAGTCTTGCTCTTGCTTGGCGCACTGCTTACCTTGCACCGCTGGCCGCGGCAGCCGCATGATGCGTTCACTTGGTGGTTTGGGGTGAGCATGCTGGCCATGGCCGTGCTGTGGGCGTTGCAGGCCGACCCGGCAGAGCATTTTGGCCGTGCCGATCGCCCGGCCAAATACGCTCTCGGTGCGCTTTGTCTGCTCTTTGTCACCGTCTACCCGCCCAAGCCCAGAGCCTTGCTGGCGGGGCTGGTGGTCGGCAGCTTGGGGGCCGGTGGCATCGCCGTGTGGCAAATGTATGGCCTCCATGCCGAGCGGGCATGGGGCCACACCAACGCCATTCAGTACGGCAACCTGGCGCTTTGCCTGGCGGCCATGCTGGCGCTATATGCCGGCGCCGTCTGGTCGCAATTGGGAACGTTCACTCGGCTACTTTGTATTCTGGGCGTGGCCGCCGGGCTGGATGCTTCTGTGCTGTCGCAGTCACGCGGTGGCTGGCTGGCCCTGGTGCTGGCGCTGCCTCTGTTGCTGGGCTGGTTGATGCTGCACAGGCGCCAAGTCTTCCGCATTGTGGCCGTGGGTGTAGCGGCCATGGTGCTGGTGCTCGCCGTCGCCAACAGCAGCGTGCTGGTGCAGCGCTGGGATCGCATGGAGCAGGAAGTCACGGGGTATGGCCAGCACGGCGATGCGGGCAACTCCGTGGGACAACGCCTAGAGCACTGGCGCTTTGCCTGGGATATTGCGCGCGAGCGCCCCTTGCTGGGCTGGGGGTTTGCCGGGTACATGGCGGAAAAGGCCAAACGTGTGGAGGCTGGGCTTTACCACCCGTCCATCGTGGAATACAAATTCGTGCACAACGAGCTGCTTGACCAATGGGTCAAGCTGGGAGTTCTAGGCCCGGCGGTGCTGTTGCTGTTCTATGGCTTGCCCCTGGCCATGTTCCTCCCATTGGTATCGCGCATGCAGAGCTACCGGCGCGATCCGCAAGTGGGGGCGCATGCTCTGGCGTTGCGACTTTGCGG
>JBQMQB010000086.1:5224-8583 GCA_052172715.1 Giesbergeria sp.
CGCTTCGATCCTCTCCTGGTCCTGCGGCGCAAGCGCCAGACCGATCCAGCGCGGATTACCGCCTTGCGCGCCGAGG
This sequence comes from Giesbergeria sp., assembly GCA_052172715.1. GTDB lineage: Bacteria > Pseudomonadota > Gammaproteobacteria > Burkholderiales > Burkholderiaceae_C > Simplicispira. Next base: position 5,301 of record JBQMQB010000086.1, read on the forward strand.
GGCTGGCCGTGCAAGTGGTGGTGGGTTGGTCGCATGTGGCGACCATCTGGCAATTGGTGCTGCAGTGCCGTCGGTTCAGGCCTGATCTGCTGGTGGCGCACGGCTTTAGCGAGCACCTGTGGGGGCGCTACGCCGGATGGATCGCGCGCGTGCCGGTGCTGGTCCATGTGGAGCACAACTCACGCGAACGTTACACAGGGTGGCGCAACGCCCAGATGCTCTGGTTGGGTCGCCGCACGCAGGCCATAGTGGGCGTGTCGGAAGGTGTGCGCGAAGCCCTTCTGGCGCGCGGCGTGGAGCCTGCCAAAACCCTGGCCATCCCCAACGGCGTGCGGCTTGGGCCGTACGCTGCTGCCGCCGAGCATCCCTTTGAAGAGCGTTCCCCCGGCATTGTTATGGTGGCGCGGTTTGCCCGCCAAAAAGACCACGCCAGCCTGTTGCACGCGCTGGCACTGCTGCGCGAACGCGGCCTCACGCCGCCACTGCTGTTGGCGGGGGGCGGCAAGGCGACGGCCCAGAAACAGGCCGAGCGCTTGTGCAAGCAACTGAAGTTGCAGGAGCAGGTGCGATTTCTCGGGCGTTGCGACGATGTGCCCGGTCTGCTCATGGCGCACCAAGTGTGCGTGCTGTCCACGCACTACGAGGGAATGCCGCTCGCACTCATCGAAGGCATGGCCGCTGGTTGTGCGGTGGTTGGCAGCGCAGTTGAGGGCGTCCGCGAGGTGGTCCAGCACGAACGCAATGGCCTGCTGGTGCTCGCGGGCGACCCTGCTGCCCTTGCCGATGCTCTGGAGCGCCTTCTGAAACATCCGAAGCAGGCCGCGGTGCTCGCAGTACAGGCAAGGGCCGATGCCGTGGAGCACTATGGCCTGCCCAAGATGCTGGAACGCTATGAATCGCTTTTTTTGCGGTTGATTGAATCGGCGACCTCATTGGAGACGGGCGAATGAAACTGGGTGAGACGCCCCTGCGTGCCGCGCCCTGGCTCAGCGTGCTGGTGCCCGCTTACAACGCAGCGGCCTATTTGGCCGAATGCGTCAATTCGGTTTTGGAGCAGCGCGTCGAGGGCGTCGAAGTGGTGGTAGTGGACGATTGTTCCAACGACGGCTCCGCACAGGTCCTGGTTCAACTGGCCGCGCGGTGGCCCGATACCTTGCACGTGCGGCGCCATGGGCACAACCGCGGTCTGAGTGCGGCGCGCAACACGCTTCTGGAAGAAGTGCGCGGTGAATACCTGTGGTTTCTGGATGCCGACGACAAGCTGCTTGCAGGGGCGCTGGCAGAGCTCAGCCGAATCGTGCAAAGTGATTCGCCCGACCTTGTGCTCTGCGATTTCGAAGTCTTGCGCACCCACCGCAAGCCCAAGCACTGGCTGCGTGGGGAGCACCACCGCAAGTCGTTCCAAGGCCCTTCAGGGCAGGTGCTGAGCGATACCGCTGAGTTGCTCAGCGGCATGCTGCTGGCGGGTCAATTGCATGTATGGTCGAAGATATCGCGGCGCAGTCTGTGGCATTCGGGCCTGCGCTTTCCCCTTGGCCGGTATTTCGAAGACATGTCGACGATGACGCTGCTGGCGCTTGAGGCGCGCACCACCTACTACGCTGCGCATCCGTGGGTGTCCTACCGCCAGCACGAACACAGCATTCTGGCCAATGCCAACTGGCGCAAGGCACAGGACCAGGCGCGCGCGCTGGTCCCGCTTAGAGAAGCCTTGCGCTCGCAGGCGTGCGGGGAGTCTGCCCAGGTGCGTCTGGCGCTTGCGCACCAGAGCGCGCGCAATTTCATGGGCGCTATGCGCTACCTGCATGCACAGGCCGGCAGCGAAAAACTTGGCGAACATGTGCTCGCACTGGCGGAGGAGTTGCGCCAGAGCTTTCGTGATTCCTCGCCGCTCACGCCTCGGGAGCTTGCCCGCGCCTATTTGCAGCGTGGCTGGTTCCTGCGGCGCCACAAATTTCTGCGCTGGTACGGCGAGTTTCGGGTATGACGCGGTTAGCCCTGCCTTGGCGCGATGAAGCGGAGTTGTGGCTGGCTGGGTGGCTGATGCGCTGTTACCGGTGGTTTGGCAGTGAGGCCGAAACTGCGCCTGTGGTGTCCGCGCGGGAGTACCGGTTTGGCGAAGTAGCGCAACAGCCAGTGCCCAGTGGTCAGGCCACCCCTGCAATTCCGCGCATTGTGTGGGCGTACTGGACAGGTGGTGAGCCACCGCTCCTCATCGCACGCTGCTTTGCCAACTGGCACCGGTTCAATCCTGATTTCAGCATCCGCATACTGGACGACAACAGCGTGCGCGATTGGCTAGGTGTTTTGCCAGAGGCACTCACCCATGCCAGCGCCACGCTGCGTGCGGACTGGATTCGCCTTGAGCTGCTGCGGTGCTACGGCGGCATCTGGCTGGACGCCAGCACCGTACTCACCGCATCGCTCGTCTGGGTGCTGGAGGCACACCAGCAGACTGGTGGTGATTTTTTCGGCTACTACCTGGGGCGCTACACCACCGACTCGGCATTTCCTGTAGTCGAAAACTGGTTCCTGGCGGCGCCGCCAGGCAGCGCGTTCATAGAAGATCTGCAGCGCGAGTTCACGCACGAAGTGCTGCCGCTCGGCGGCCCGGGCTATGTACAGCATCTGCAGCAGTGCGGTGAGTACGAAAGCCTGCGCCAGGGAATCGATCTGCCCAATTACTTGAGCATGCACCTAGCGCTGCAGCGCGTACTGCGCAGCGGCAAGGCCTACCGGCTGTTCCTCTGGCGTGCTGAAGAGGGGCCCTTCCTCTACCATGCGCTCGGTCAGTGGGGGCGTACGGCCCTGAAGATTCGTCTGCTGTTTCGCCGCGCTGCGGCTGCTCCCCCTCGGTTGATCAAGCTGCGCAAGCCCGACCGCAAGCGCCTGGATTTGTATCTTGAGCGTCGGCTGTACTTGCCCGCAAGCACTGTCGGGCGTTACCTCTGCCTTCCCCCATCACCATGAGCCGCCGCCGCAAGACCCGTATCGAAAAGTGGTTCTCTTTCAACCGCTACCGGCGACGCTTTGGCGCGCGTGTGCTTGCCAGCGATCTTTTGGGTGACGATGTCGAATCGCTCAAACGCAACCTGGTAGTCGGCGAGGGAGCCGAATATGCCTATGGCTCAGTGCCTGATTTACAAGCCCATCTGCAGCGCCTGCGCGGAGAGTTCATTGGCCGTCCGGAATTGCTCTACCACCACGCTGCGCTGATTGTGCTGATCCGCCGCGAGGCGGAAGTGGCGCGCAATTTCGCCCGGTTCAAGCAGTTGTGGCTGCG
>JBQMQB010000087.1:0-8521 GCA_052172715.1 Giesbergeria sp.
GTCACACCGCGCTGGCCATTGCCGACGACATCATCAGCATCAACAGCTTCAGCAAATACTTCAACATGACAGGCTGGCGCCTGGGCTGGATGGTGGTGCCTGAGCAGCTCGTTGCGGTCATCGAACGCTTGGCGCAAAACCTGTTCATTTGTGCCAGCACCGTGGCCCAGCACGCTGCGCTGGCCTGCTTCGAGCCCGCCAGCATTGCCGAATACGAGCGCAGGCGCACCGAATTCAAGGCGAGGCGCGACTACTTTATTCCCGAGTTGCAGCGCTTAGGCCTCACGGTGCCGGTGCTGCCCGATGGCGCCTTCTACGCCTGGGCCGATGGCACACAGGCGGCCGCCCGCTTGGGCGTACAAGGCAGCTGGGACCTGGCCTACGCGCTGATGGACCGCGCCCACTTGGCCGTCACGCCAGGGCGCGACTTTGGCACGCACGAGCCCGAGCGATTTTTGCGCTTTTCTACCGCCAGCTCCATGGTGCACCTGCAGGAAGCCGTGCGGCGGCTGCGGGGTTTGCTGGGTTGAGCGCCGTGGTGTTTGAACACCCGGTGCGCGTGTATTGGGAAGACACCGATGCCGGTGGCATCGTGTTCTACGCCAACTACCTCAAGTTCTTCGAACGCGCACGCACCGAGTGGCTGCGCGCGCTGGGCATCGGCCAGCACGGTTTGCGGGAACAAAGCGGCGGTATGTTCGTCGTAAGCGAAGCGCGCTTGCAATACCGCGCGCCAGCGCGCCTCGACGACGCACTGATTGTTACCGCCGAACTGATTGAAAAAGGCCGTGCTTCCTTGACAATTCGACATGAAGCGCTATTGAAAGATGAGCGTTCAAATTCTGCTTCCAGCCCACTGCTATGTACCGGTCAGGTGCGCATCGGCTGGGTAGACGCTGCCAACCTGCGCCCAGCGCGCATCCCCACTGCCCTTCTGGAAGCCATTTCATGAATTCGCAAGATATGTCCATCGTCACCCTGGTGCTGCACGCGAGCTGGGTGGTGCAATTCGTCATGCTGCTGCTGCTTGGCGTGTCGGTGGCCAGCTGGGCGGCAATTTTTCGCAAGCTCTTTGGCTTGAAGCGTGTCAAAGCACTGAACGAAGATTTCGAGCGCGAATTCTGGTCGGGCACCAGCCTGAACGACCTGTACGCCCACGCAGCCCAGGGCGTGCACGACATCGGCCCGATGGAGCGCATTTTTGCCAGCGGCATGCGCGAATTCCAAAAACTGCGCGAGCGCCATATTCAGGACGCAGGCACCCTGCTCGACGGCGCGCGCCGCGCCATGCGAGCGAGCTTTCAACGCGAAATGGACGTGATTGAATCGAGTCTTTCCTTCCTCGCCTCCGTCGGTTCGGTATCGCCCTATGTGGGCCTATTTGGCACGGTGTGGGGCATCATGCACGCCTTCACCGGCTTTGCCGGCATGGAGCAGGTGACACTCGCCACCGTGGCGCCTGGCATTGCCGAAGCCCTGGTGGCCACGGCCATTGGCCTGTTTGCCGCCATTCCTGCCGTTGTGGCCTACAACCGCTTTGCGCGCGACATTGACCGCGTGGCCAACCACCAGGAAACCTTCATCGAAGAGTTTTCCAACATCCTGCAACGCAACCTGGGCACCCACCCGGCTGCGCCCATGGCGCACTGAGGAACCCACCCATGCCCGCCATTGCCTCACGCGGCCGCGGTCGCCGCACCATCAACGAGATCAACATGGTGCCCTTCATCGACGTGATGCTGGTGCTGCTCATCATCTTCATGGTGACAGCGCCCATGCTCACGCCGGGACTGATCGACGTGCCCAGCGTGGGCAAGGGAAAAAACGTGCCCAAGGTGGTGGCGCAGGTCATCGTCAACAAAGACGGCTCGCTGCAGCTCAAAACCCCGGAAGCAACCCGCAGCATGAACCCCCGCGAGATTGGCCAGGCCGCACTTGCCTGGCAGAAAGACCACAGCAAGGACACGGCGGTCGTCATCACCGCCGAAAAGGGCGTGCAATACGACGCCGTGGTGAAGGCCATGGACGCGCTACAAAAGGCCGGCGTGCAGCGCGTGGGTCTTTCCGTGAAACAGGGCGGCTAAGGTCGGCTCACAGGTTTTAGACACACGCATGCACGCCCCCGACGACCGCGACCAGTTCATACCACCCCGCCCTCCAGGCCGGACGCGTGCCGTCACGCTCGCCGTGGTGGCGCACCTGATCCTGGTGGCGGCACTGACCTGGGGCGTGGCGTGGAAGACCAGCAGCGACCAACCCGCCGTGGTGGCAGAGCTGTGGGCTGCCGTGCCGCAGCAGGCCGCACCGCGCGCCGTAGACAACACCCCCACGCCACCACAGCCGCCAAAACCTCCCGCCCCTGAACCACCCGCTCCGCCACAGCCCAAACCCGCTCCGCCGCCCCCGCCTGAGCCGCCGCAGCGCGCTCAGCCTGATCCGCACGAGGCCGACATCGCCATCGAACGCGACAAGCAGCGCGTCGAAAAGGAAAAGCGCGAACGCGAGGAAAAGCAGAAGCTTGAGCGCGAGAAGAAGCTGAAGGAGCAGCAGCACCAGGAACAGGAAAAGAAGGACAAGCTGGCCAAAGAAAAAATCGAACGCGAGAAGGCGGAACGCGAAAAGGCCGAGCACGACAAGGAACAGAAACGCCTGGCCGAAGAAAAGCGCAAGAAAGACGACGCCATCGAAAAGGCCAACACCAAAGCTGCTGAGGTGCGCCGCCAGGAAAACATTCGCCGCATGCAAGGTTTGGCTGGCGCCACAGGGGCGGCGACGGCAACCGGCAAAGACCTGCACGATGCAGGCCCCTCAGGGGGCTACGGCGGCCGCGTTGCTGCCAAGGTCAAACCCAATATCGTCTACCCTGATGTCACCAATGGCAACCCGCGCGCCGAGGTAGAAGTGAACACCTCGCCCGATGGCACCATCGTCTCCACGCGCCTGACAAAGTCCTCAGGGAACAAGGCCTGGGACGACGCTGTTCTGCGCGCGCTGGAAAAAACAGCCGCACTTCCACGTGACGTGGACGGGCGTGTACCCTCCTCGCTCGTCATTGGTTTTCGCCCCCAAGACTGACTCCGCGGTGCGGGGTGAAAGCCCACCTTACCGAGCACCCCACACCCGCTTTCGCAGGAACCCGCCATGACCCGCCCCGCACCCGAACTTCTCCTGCCAGCTGGTTCACTGGACCGCATGCGCGCCGCCTACGATTTTGGCGCCGATGCGGTGTACGCCGGGCAGCCGCGCTACAGCCTGCGCGCGCGCAACAACGAATTTCGCATCGAGCAAATTCAGACTGGCATTGAAGAAGCGCACGCACGCGGCAAGAAGTTCTTCCTTACCAGCAACCTGCTGCCGCACAACGACAAGGTACGCACCTACCTGCGCGATATCGAGCCCATCATCGCCATGCGCCCTGACGCGATCATCATGGCCGACCCCGGCCTCATCATGATGGTGCGCGAGAAGTGGCCCGAGGTGGCCATTCACCTCTCGGTGCAGGCCAACACCACCAACTTCATGTCGGTGAAGTTCTGGCAAAAAGTGGGTGTGGTGCGCATCATCCTGTCGCGCGAACTGAGCCTGGACGAGATCGAAAAGATCCGCCAGGAATGCCCCGACATGGAGCTTGAAGTCTTCGTGCACGGCGCTCTGTGCATCGCCTATTCGGGCCGCTGTCTGCTGTCGGGCTACTTCAACCGGCGCGACTCCAACCAGGGCGCCTGCACCAACGCCTGCCGCTGGAACTACGCCACTCAGGAAACTGCTGTCGACCCCAATACCGGCGAAGCCATGGCCCAGCGCATGGACGGGGATTTCAACTTCAACAAGGCACAGGAAGACGACAACGCGGCCTTCTCAGCGTGCGGCGGCGGCGAGCGCCACCCCAAGGCCGACCAAGTGTACCTGCTGGAAGAAAAGGAACGCCCAGGCCAGCTCATGCCGATCATGGAAGACGAGCACGGCACCTACATCATGAACAGCAAGGACCTGCGCGCTGTGGAGTACGTGCAACGCCTGGTCGAGATCGGCGTCGATTCGCTCAAGATCGAAGGCCGCACCAAGAGCCAGTACTACGTCTCGCGTACCGCCCAGGTCTACCGCCGTGCCATTGACGACGCCGTGGCCGGCCGCCCCTTCAACCCCGAACTCATCACTGAATTAGAGGGCCTGTCCAACCGGGGCTACACCCCCGGCTTCCTGGACCGTCGCCCCGCCAACGACTACCAAAACTACGAAACCGGCAGCTCTGAATCGCAGCGCAGCCAGTTCGTCGGGGAAGTAAAAAGTGTGGCGAACGGCTGGGCCGAAGTGGAAACCAAAAACCGCTTCGCGGTGGGTGACCTGATTGAAATCATCCACCCCAGCGGCAACCGCACCATCCGCCTGACCGAGATGCAAAACGCCGACGGCGAAACCATCGGTGTGGCCTCCGGCAACCCGCTGCGCGTGCGCATTCCACTGTCGGGCGAGGTGGCGGGTGCGCTGCTGGCGCGTGTTTTTGAACCTGAAATGAGTTAGACCATTCGGTTAAAAGGCAGGCGGATATAGCGCAGAAAGCTCCTTGTCAAATAGCAAATTCACGCGCGCGAACATCGACTGAGCAGGCAACGGACGCCACGAGGGCTCTCAAAACAGTCACGCTGCTGTGGCCACCAGCACGCAGGATCGACTTCAAGCACCCGTGCAGTGCGGGAAAAAATTGCAATCGCAGCGCGATTGCGCCCGGTGATGGGCAACAATTGTCGAATTTTCTTTCAACATCCCATGGCATCTCACCCTACGCACAGCCCAGCGCTTGGCGCTCACGCCGAGCCCGATGCGCCGGCTATCGTGCCTTTCTGGCACCGACTGAACAGCTTTTTTCTGTTCCCGTTCCAGCGTGAACCGCTGGTGTATGCCGTGGTGCTGGCACTGTCGAGTTTTTTGCTGCTGTGGCCGTCCGGGCTGATTCAGTTTTTTATTGCACTGGGCATTCTGCTGGCAGCAAGCCGCTACGCATTCAAGGTGGCGGCTCTGGCTTCCCTTGGGGTACTGCACAGCCAAGACTACACGCCGTCGGTGATTGACCCAGACTGGAAGGTACTGCCCTGGAAGTTTTTTGCCATATTGGTGGTGCACGGTCTGGTCATCGGTTGGGTCGGTAGCCTCGGCGAGTGGCTCGGTGTCTTGGCCAATGCGGCGTCTTCGCTGGTGTTGCCGGCAACGCTGATGGTGTTGATCCAAAGCCTCAGCATTCGTACCAGCCTTAATCCGTTTGAGCTGCTGGCGACAATGACCGGCATTGGTTGGTCGTATCTGTTGCTGTGCCTGTTCTTGTTCCTGCTGATGGCAGGCTTTCCGACCGCATTTGGCGTGCTAGAGCCAGTGGTACCAGACTGGTTGCTGTTGCCGCTGGTGTTTTTCCTGGCGGTTTATTTCCTGTGGGTCATGGCGAGCCTGACAGGCTATGTGATGTTCCAGCACCATGCGGCGCTCGACATTGACTTGCTCAAAGAGCCCGATGCGGACGCCACAGGCACCTCGGCCTCACCGGTGCGAACCGAGGCACAAGTGCGCGATGCCGCCGTTGCGCGGCTGATTCAGGCCGGAGACTTGTCTGAGGCGCTGGGCCAAGCCTACGAATGGAAGCGCACCGCCGCGCTCGACAGTGTGGCCGACCACCGCCGCTACCACCGCGTGCTGCGCCTGTCCGACAAGCCCGATACCCTGCTGACGCACGCGCAAGATTTCATCCCGATGTTGGTGAAGGCGCAGCGCGGCCCAGAGGCGCTGGAGGTCTGGCAAACCTGCCAGCAAGTACGCGCCGACTTTTCCCCCGCAGATGCGAACGTTGTCCTGGCCCTGGCGCAGCAGGCCTGGAAGCTGCGCGATGCCAAGCTCACTCTGACCTTGATTAAGGGCTACGACAAGCGATTCACAGGCAACGCCAGTATCCCCGAGGCCTACGAGCTGATGGTGCGCGTGCTCAAGCAGGGGCTGCACCGGCCCGACAAGGCACTGCCGATTTACCACGCCATGCAACGCCACTACCCCAGTCACGCCAGCACGCAAGAGGCGGCTTGGCTGCTGCGTGAGGATTTGGGGCCAACGCCCACTTGACTCACGAATTGATAGCTGGTAGCGCAAAATAGGAAAGCGTTAGAGGCCAATAAAGCTCTAACTCTTTCAGGCAGATCGACGGCCAAATCTGGCCATATTTCCTGCGGTCCACGACAACGCGAACGGTCGGCACAGTGTCATTGCGTCATTCTCTCTGCGGCCACTGGCGCACTGTGCTCTGCCAACCAACGCGTCACTGGCTCTGTTGGCGCGTCGCTTTGCAGCAAGGGCAACCAAGCCTTCGCAGCTTCCTGGCGGCCAGCTTTGAGTAGACCGGCCACCAATTGGGCCAGCGCCGCAGGCCAGTCGGCGTGTTGCGGGTTAATTTTGGAAACGGCGCGGGCAAGGTGCTCAGCGTCTTGGAACTCGCCCTGCACAACCATGCTGCGCAGCACGCGCAGCATGGCATCGGCGCTCATGCGAATGCCGGGCCGGGCCAGGTCGAGGTAGCGGCGGTACGTCTGACACTGGAGCTGGCGCGTGGCCGCGTCGTGCGCCGGCAACTTGAAGATGAGGCGCGCGGCGGCGTGGAAATCATCGCCAGCCGGGGCATGACGGGCGCATTCGAACCCTGCTTGCAGGATGTGCAGCGACTGCGGGCTGAGCTGCGCGGCCTGGCGCCAAGCACGGCTGGCATCGTCAAATCGCAGTGCGTCGGTGAGCTTTTGCGCGCGCTCGACCAGCGGGCGCAACTCCGGGGAGTCGTCCGGAGCGAGGGGCTTCGCACTGGTCTCAGGCCGTGCCTCAGGGGTGGTGTACGGGCGCACGGCCATCAGGCCCCACATCAGAAGCGCGCCGGTGAGCAGACCGCCAAAGTGCGCCATGTAGGCCACGTGCGTACCACCCAGCGCTTGCTGCAGCAGCTCGAACCCCATCCACACCGGCAGCATGACCAGCGCGGGCCAGCGCGCGTAGTTGAAATAGAACAAGAACTGGTAGAAAAACCGGATGCGCCGCAGCCGGTACAGCACCACATACATGCCCATCAGTGCAGACACTGCACCCGACGCGCCCAGCCCGTAGCCGCCCATGCCCGCGTACGCCCACTCGGCCACAGCCGAAGCGCCAATGCCGCCGAGTAAGTAGCACAGCAGGTACAGCGGCGCGCCCAGCACCATCTCCAGCGTAAAGCCGAACAGGAACAAAAACACCATGTTGCCCAACACGTGCTCCGCGCTGGCGTGCAAGAAGACGGCGCTGAGCCAGGTCACGGGGCGCCACTCGTCGCCAGCCTCGTAGCTGTTGGCCCAGCGCGCGGTGAACGGCGCAGGTTCGGTCGGCGTCCACTGCGCGCGGGCGGCCTGCCATGGGGCAAAGTTGACATCGCTCGGAGGAATCACCTGCTCGGCCAGCAGGCGCTGGCGAAACGGCGTGTCGTTCCACATGACCTGGTAAAGCTCGGCATAGGCGCCTTTATCCAAACCCGCCTGCAGCATCTCGGCATAGTCTTTGTCACGCGCCTTACCGCTGCGCGCAGCCTTGTCTTTCATATGGTGCACGAAGGCCGGCAGTTCTAGCGCTGGCAAGTCGGTCACCGCATAACGCTCTGCCGCACGCGCCACAGCGCGCTCCTCTGGCACTTGCCAACCCCAGTACACCAGCAAGTTGATGCAGATCAGCAGCACCGTCATCCACGGCGGCGCGCGCCAGCTTGGTTTGACCTCAAGAGGAATGGCAATAAACATGGTCTCTGATTGTGGCGGATGGGCGGCCTCCAGCAGGGCTTTAGTGCGACACCATCTGGCACACACCATGCACCGGCTTTCACCGCACGGATGCCAGCGTCACACCGCACCAGGCCTCTGCGTTGAGGGCCCAGGTGTTGGCGCTAGAAAAACACGAAAATACCGCCTTACTGGCACCCAGCGCTTATACAGCAAGCGCGATAAGCTATCTTTTTTATAGCACGCAAAATTCCTTGCCCCTCTTGCACGTGCCAGCAGCTTTTCTGGGCGCAAAACACGGCGCCCACGGGGTTCGATCGCGTGCTCCGCCAGTCCCGACAGCAGAAGGAACGAGACCCGCAGCACTGCCAGCGCAAAAAAATACTTACGCGTGGCACAGAGGCGCGGAACAAATCACAGCGAAAACTGCCGTGATGGCCTATTTAAAAGGCGCCTACAGCTCATCATTTTGATGATCTTCGCAGCTCCACCATCGGCATTTATAGGCCGTTCTAAAGCCTGAAAAGACCTACTTTCACCAGCGATATTCAACTTTTTCGCCCTTTGGCCGATAAACCAGAGGACACGCCACACCTGCAACACCCACCGGAGATCAGCATGGCCACGCCTTCCATCGGATTGCCCCGCACTGCCGCATCGGCAGCACCCAACCCGACCAACGCCGTCCAAACCGTGAAAACCTCCACGCAGACGGACGAAGCCAAAGCGGCCCCCAAAGCCAGCCACTCGGCCAG
>JBQMQB010000088.1:0-8406 GCA_052172715.1 Giesbergeria sp.
CGCCAGTCAGCAGCGCCTGGCTGCCGAGCGAAGGGGGGACGATCGTGGCCAGGCCATACAGCGTGCGCACGTCGTCCAGCGAAAACACATTCAGGATGCGAAACACGTCGGCCGGGTTGAGCAGCAGCAGCCAGGCAAAGGCGTCGCCGCCAAACTGTCCGCCGGTGGCCACCAGGACGCCCAGCAGCAGCAAGTCAAACACCAGCACGAAGAAGAACCACAGCGCAATGGCCATACCTGATGCGCGGGTGCGTTCGCGCGCCACCACCGACAGCAGCACCGCCAGGCTCAGGAACGCGAGGCCCAGCAGCACCGAGCTGACCATGAACCCGAAGTAGTGGTACAGCCCCGCCCAGCTCAGTTGCCGGAACAGCAGCACCGCCACCAGACCGAAGCCTGCCAGGGTGGATAGCGTCAGCGCCGCAGCGAGCCCGAGGTACTTGCCCAGCAGGAGTTCGAGCCGCGTAATCGGCAGTGCCAGCAGCAGGTCCAGCGAGCCGCGCTCGCGCTCGCCAACGATGGCGTCAAAACCCAGCAGCAGGGCGATAAGCGGTATCAGGTAGATGACCAAGCTCACCAGGCTGGCAATGGTCACCTCGATGGAGCGAAAGCCGACGGCGCCTTGCTGCGCGCCGCCGAAGTAAGCAATCACCAACGAGAACACGGTGAACACCAGCGCCACGGCCAGAACCCAGCGGTTGCGCATGCGGTCGCGGAACTCTTTCGCCGCCAGGGTGAAGATTTGCGTCAATTCCATGGCCTGCCTTAATCAGAAAAGCCGAAGAACAAGTCTTCGAGCGAAGGTTCGCGCAGCGCCAGGTCGTGCACCTGGCTGCCAAAGGGCGCCAGGGCCGCCAGTACGGCCATCTTGTGCTCGCGTGGGCAGGCCAGGCGCAGGCCGTCTGGAAGGGGTTCGGCGGCCGAACCCGTGGCGGCATACAGAGACTGCGCCACGGAATCCACGCAATTGGCGTCCAGCGTCAAATCAAACACCAGCGGTATTTGCGCCTGCTCGCGCAGCGCCTGCACGCTGCCCAGCGCTTGAATGCAGCCGTTCGCCATGATGGCGAGCCGGTCTACGCGCTCTTGCAGCTCGGCCAGGATGTGCGAGGTGATGACGACGGTGACGCCGCTCGCCTGCAGCGTGCGCAGCGTGGCATAGAAGTCGCGGATGGCCTGTGGGTCGAGGCCGTTGGTGGGCTCGTCGAGAAACAGCACCTGCGGCGCGCCCAGCAGCGCCTGGGCAAACCCGAGGCGCTGGCGCATGCCCTTGGAATACTCGCGCACCGGGCGCTTGCCCGCGTGCGCCAGGCCCACGCGCTCCAGCAGGCCAGGGCACTGCTCCAGCGGCGCGTGCTTGAGGCGGGCAAAGAAATGCAGCGTTTCGAGCCCGCTCAGGTTGTCGTAGAGCACGACGTTTTCTGGCAGGTAGCCGATGTGCCGCCGCGCGGCGCGAAAGCCGCGGCCGCGTACCGGGGCGCCGCCGAGCACGATGTCGCCCTTGGTTGCTGCCTCCAGGCCAAGCATCATCTTGAACAGCGTGCTCTTGCCCGCGCCGTTGTGGCCGATGAGGCCAAAAATTTCGCCGCGCGCGATGTCGAGGTCGACGCCATCGACTGCGTGCACTGCACCGTAGTGTTTGGTGACGCCGCGCAGCGAAACCGCCGCGCTCGCGTCAACCGGGGAAGTACTTGCCACGCCAGGGGCTCCAGTTGGGATGTTCGGGGTGCATGCGCGGGTGCGCGTCAACCACTGAGGGGACGCGTAGCACAGGAAACTGTTGGCCGACCAGGCGCAGCGCCTGCACTGCGGGGCTAGCCAGCAGCAGCTTCATGCTGGGGTAGCGCCAGCTTAGGCGGTCGACCATGTCGTTGGCCGTGTAGGGCACATCGCCAATGCCGTCGCCGTCGCGGTCCCAGCCAATGTAGTTGCTCCAGTGGTTGCCCACTTTGCCGCCCCAGGCCTCGTCCTTGGTGCCGACGTAGCGCACCTGCTGGCGGTTGGCGATGAAATCGTTCTTCTCGACGATGTTGTTTTTTACACCGGCCGAGAGGTGCGCGCCGACGAAGTTGTCGACGATGAGGTTGCGCCGCAAGGTGACGTATTCGACGTCGTAGATGAAAAAGCCGCGCTGGTTGCCAGCGACGACGTTGTCTTCGACCACGGAATCCTGCACCGAGCGCAGCATGATGCCGTGGTCGGCGTTGCCCCAGGCACGGTTGCCGCGCACCGTCTGCTCGCGCACTTCCATGAGTGCTAGGCCGCCGCGGTTGTAGTAGGTGTCGTTGTCTTCCCACAGGTTGTAGTAGGACGTCATGTAGTGCGTGCCGTAGCGGCTGTGGTGCAGCTTGTTGCCTCGGAACACCGCGTGGTGCGACACGTCGACATACAACGCATCGCGCACGAAACTGATGTTGTTGCCGATGATCTTCGCTCCCTGCGTGTTGTAGAGCTGGATGCCGTTGCCGCGCCGCGCCGAGTCAAAGTCGCGCTTGCCGGTGATGGTGTTGCCCTCGATGCGCACATCCTTCACCTTCTCGATCCACAGGCCAAACAGGTTGTAGGTGAGGTCGCACTGTTGCACCACGGCACGGTGTGCGCCAGGGAAGAGGTAAATGCCAGCGTTCTGCTTTTGCAGGTTGCTGCCCGAGTTGCTCACGATCAGGCCCTCAATCGTGACATCGGGTGCCGTCACCCGGATGGTGTCGTCTTGGCCGCCGCCGTCGATCGTGGGGCGATCAATGCCGCGTAGCGTGAGGGGCTTGTCGATCAGCAGGTTGACGCGGTACCGGCCGCGCGCCACCTCCACCACATCGCCGGCAGACGCGGCCTTCACCGCTGCGGCCAAGTCCTCGCCCGGCTGCACCCGAACGGTGGCCGCCCAGGACACGCATGCAGCGCTCAGACTTAGCAGCGCAATGAAGGAGGTGCGCACAAAGCCATGCGTCATGGAATCAGCCAGCCCATCGACTTGAGCAGCAGGAACAGCGCTGCGCCGATTAGCAGGTTCTTGAATCCCACGTAGCTCATCATGTCCATGACATTTGCCGCACGGTAATTGCCGCGCCACCATGGACCGTCCTTGACGTAGCGGCGACCTGACAGCCGGATCAGCACCTCGTACACGCTCCAGCCGAACCACCAGCCGATGATGGCGCCCGACGACAACGTGCCCATGGCAGTCATCACCCATGCCACCGTGGCGGCCACGGCCAGAGAGAACCCTGCGATTTGCAGCGCGCGTTGGCTGTGCCAGCCCTCGGTGCTCCAGGGCCAGAGATGGTCGCGCACTTCCATGAAGATCCACTTCAGGCTCGATTCGCCTGCCTTGTGCCAGGGTGCCACAGGTTCGGTAGGCATGCGAGGGTCGGGGCCATTGACCGCCTTGGCGCTGATCTGCTCAGTGAAGCTGACCGCTGGGTAGATTGGAATGAAGTAGCCATTGGCACCAATGGGGGTGATCTCCAGGCCGTCTTTTTCGCGGCGCTTGCGCTCCTTGGCCAGCGGCGGGCAGCCCTTGGTGTCGGTGTACAGAATCATGCAGTCGAGGCAGTGCAGGCACTCGCGGTGGTCGATGCGACCATCGGCGTCAATTGCCTGCGCGCCGCAGCCCACGGCGCATGCCTTGCAGCTGTTGCAATCTTGCTTGCGCTTGAGGCCAAACCAGCGGAAGGTGCTGGGCATTGCGAGCGACGCGCCCAGCGGGCAGATGTACTTGCAATAGGGCCGCTCGATGAAGATCGATATACCCAGAATGGCCGCCACGAACAGACCGTAGGGCCAGGCGCGGTTCATCACACCCACCAGAAAGGTGGTCTTGAACGGTTCGACCTCAGAGAGCTTTTCTGCCAAGCCCATGGAGAACATGGACACGGTGAGCAGGAAGAAGAAGATGGCGTACTTGAGCCACTTCAGGCGGTCGTGCCATTTTTGCGGCAGCTTGGTCTGAAAGCGTCCCAGGCCGACGAAGCGGGCGATTTTGTAGATGGATTCCTGCAGCGAACCGAATGGGCACATCCAGCCGCAGAACAGTCCGCGCCCGAACAGGAACACGGTGACGATGATGAAGATCCAGAACAGGAAGATGAAAGGATCCGAGAGGAACAGAGACCAAGTCCACTGGAACAGCAGCGCATGGAACCAGGTCAGTACCTGGGTGATCGAGGGCTGGGCCATCACGCCGAAGCCGACGAACACGATGGACAGCGCCCAGGCGGTGTATTTAAAGGCGTTGACCGGCCACTTGTTCTTGTGCGTGGACAGGCGCGTGAGCCGCTCTCGGACCGCATAGACCACACCCACAGTGACCAGCAGTACGATGAACAGGCCAATTTCTACCGCGCGTGATTTCCAGATGCGCACCCAGGGGGCATCTGGCTCCACCACCTTGGGGCGGCCGCCTTCGAGCATGGAGCTTGGCAGCCAGTAAGGCGTGTCGAAACTGGTGAAACTCCTGGCGCCGGTGGCTCGGTCGACGCTGTTGCCCAGTAGGCTTAGCTTCCAGGGATAGGCATCGGAAAACGCTTGCGAGCGGATGATGAATATGGCCGATTCGTCGTAGCGGGGCGCACCTGCGGCTTGCACACCATAGAGGTTCAAATAGTCGAGGTCACGGAAGGTGAAAGCATCGGCACCTTGCCGAACCTGCACCCGGTCGTACAGACCACCGCGCACAAAACCTGAGCCTTTGAACGACTCGCGCCCGGCGGTGCGGATGATGAAGATGGCGTGTTCGCCCTCTTTGATCTGGAGTTTGAGGTTGTTCCAGCTGGTGGCGCCGAGGATGTTCTTGCCGATGTCGGGGTGGCTCAAGTCGCCGAACCACAGTTCGATGAAGGGGTCGGCGCTGCGGTCCTGGCCCAATTGCTCGGGCATCACGCGCAGGTGCTGCACGGCGCCGCGCCCCACCAGCTCATCCCAGGTGAGGGATTCGTCCGTGACCTTGTAGCGCGCTGGTTCGCGCACGGTAGGCGCCAGGATGCCCACTTGCCGCGCCACTGCCGAGCCCGAGGCCATCATGACCTGGTTTTGCGCAATCACCGTGACCGTTGCGCCGGAGATGGCATCCAACCCGATCACGTCCTCATCGGGGCGTGATTGGCCAATTTCAATTTTGTCGGCGATCGATTTTCCAAGGTACTGGTCGTTGAATTTGAGCAGTGCAGATTCGGGGATGCCCAGCAGCAGGATGGGCTCGGAGTGTTTGAGCACCTTGACGCCGACGAAATGGCCGGTCTTGTCCATACCGATCAGCGTGACCACGGGCTTGCCCGAGTAGGCGGGGGTGTCGGTGATGTCTGTTGAGAGCATCACATAGCCGAGCAGTTGGCTGCCTTCGCCTGCCTTGTCGTAGGCCTCCACGTAGGGCGGCTGGCCCTTGCGTTCTGAAAAATGGGTGGCGCCCGGGAACACGTCTTTGCATGGCAGCAATGCGCACATGTCCTTGGCGGTCGCCAGTTCGGCCGGAAGTTCGGCTTCGTAGGAGCCTGTGCCCGCCGCCGCCTGTACGCCTGGAGAGAGGGCTGTTAGCGCAACAATGAGCGCGATCCAGAGAATCGATAGCAGGCGGAATTTCGGCAAAAGCATCGGATATCCAAAAAAGAAAAAGGGCAGCGCAGCCCGGTGACCGCGCTGCCCTGAGTGAAGCGCCTTAGGCTTCGACCAGCATGCGCGAGCGCATTTCGAGGTGCAGTGCGTGGCAGAAGTTCGTGCAGTAGGCCCAGTACACACCAGGTTTGTCGGCGATGAAGGTGACCGACTTGGTCTCCTGCGGGTTGACGATGAAGTTGATGTCGTACTTCGGAATCGCCAAGCCGTGCGTCAGGTCTTCCACCTTGTCGAGGTTGGTGAGAATGATGGTCACTTCGTCGCCGTGCTTGACGGTCCATTCGCGCAGGCCGAAGGCGGGTGCTTGGGAAGTCAGGTACACGGTGACCTTCTTGCCCTTGCGTTCCACGCGGCAGTCCTTCGCATCTTTGACGGCGTTGGGGAACTCGTTGATGTCGTACACCTGGCGCGTGCGCACCAAGTTGCGCGGGACGATGATGGAGTCGTGCGGCTCAGAGTACACCGCGTGGTCGGCCACCAGCTTCATCTTGTCGCCACTGATGTCGATCAGCTGGGCCGTTTCCGGGTGCAGCGGGCCGACCGGCAGGAAGCGGTCCTTGGAGAACTTGTTGTCCGACAAGAAGTACTTGCCATCGGCGTCTTTGGTTTCCCCCATAGACGTGAAACCGTGGCCTGGCTGGTACATCACGTCGAGGCGGTCTACCACCGGCTGGGCAGTCTTGTCGCCCTTGTAGGACTTGATGGCAGCTTCCACGTTCCACTTGACGATCTGGCTGTCCAGGAACAGCGTGGTGTAGGCGTTGCCACGGCCGTCAAAGCCCGTGTGCAGTGGGCCCAGGCCGATTTCAGGCTCGGCCACTACGGCTTCGCGGGCATCTTTGAGTTCGCCGTCAAACCACTTGAGCACCAAGTCGTGCTCGATCAGTGTGGCGGTGGGCGAAAGCTTGCCGGAGCATGCGTAGTACTTGCCATCGGGGCTGGCGTTCACACCGTGCGGGTTCTTGGACACCGGCACGTAGCAGACCAGTGAGGTCTTGGCATCGGGGTTGCCGGCCTTGGTGCCGTCGACCACGGGCACCTTGGAGCCGCCGTAGGTCTTGAACTTGCCAGCCTTCACGGCTTCTTCGATGCGGGCCACGTTGAAGAACAGGCAGGCATCCATTTCAGCCGACATCATGTCTTCGTAGTGCACGCCGTTTTCGGTGTTGTACTGGTTTGTGCAGGCAAGCTTGCCGTCGTAGGACGATGCGACTAGGTCGCAGTTGCCGTCGACCAGCACCTGCCAGCGCACATCCATGGTTTCAGCGTCCACGCAGCTGAAAATGGAGCGGTACTCTGCCGTGGCACCCATGTTCTTGCCGTTGTTGTCCAGGGGAATCGCGAACTCACCACCGCAGAACACGCGTGTGGTGTAGTTGATGGCGGGGTCCACTGGGTCACGCTTGTCAGGGAAGGTGCCATGGAAACCCTGCACCAGTGGCAGCTCGGTGATCTTGTCCGTTTCCATCGTATCCATGCGGATACGAGCCAGGCGGCCATGAATTTTGTCGTTCACGAACATGTAGCGACCGTCGTACGTGCCATCTTTGTACGAAGGATGGATGTGGTGCGTGTCGCCCGTGTGGTATTTCAGGCTGCCATCGGCCTTGGTGCCGATAATTTTCTTCGATTCGTTGGTGATGCCCCAGCCCACCAAGCAATCCATGTTGAAAACCGGAATACGCTTGAACAAACGTCCGGAAGGCAAACCATAAATTCGACATTCCCCGGAGTGACCGCCGGAGGAAAAAGAGTAGTAGTCGTCGAGCTGGCCCGGCGCCACTTCGTACTTGCCCACCTCGGAGGCAGCGTGTGCCGCAGGCGCTGCTGTCGGTGCAGCTGCTGGTGCGGCTGAAGCAGAAGCTGCGGGCTTGTCGTTGCAGGCGGCAACGCCAGCTGTCAGGCCGACCACTGCGGCGGTGTTCAGGAATTTGCGTCGGCCGATGCCTGCGGGGTCGCGGGAAGTCTCTTTTTTGTCGCTCATGGTTCAGCTTTCTTTCAAGGTTGGTTCAGTAAAAAACAGGAGGACCGCGCCCAGGGGGTGGCGCGGCGGAAAGGGCGATAACGCTGGACGGGTGCTCAGCTTGCGGCTGGGCAGCGGCAAGGTCGAGAGACGGGGGTGGCGTTACGGAGGCGGACGCGGGGCCGACAGCCGGCAGGCACAAGGGGCAATCAAGTGAGGCGGTGGAGACGGGCAGGCCGTCGTCGCCGAGCGCCATAAGCACTACGCCACCGCCGACACAGACCAGCTGCGTACGCGCGGGATGGGCAAGGGGGGAAGCTGTGGCTGCGCCGAGAACGCAGAGAAAGCTTGCGAGCAGAGCCAGGCGCAGCCAGGTCAGTGCTCTTAGGGTTTTCATGGATAAAAAGTTTAGGCGTTTACCCTTGGTGTCTTTTGATCAACATCAAGAAACTTGCTCGGTGATTTGGCCCTTCTCCTGCCAAGGGCGCTACAGTGTAGGCCCAAGGAGCGCTTCGCGGCGCAGCACGCCGTACTTGAACGGCGTCCCGTACTACAAGCGGGGGTGCTGAAATGGCGTAAAAGGAGCCTCCGTCGTTTTCACATAAGGACCCTCATGAATTCCGCATCCCGCTTCGTTGCCGTTGCCCTCGTTTCCGTATTTCTGGCCGCTTGCGGCGACAAGAAGCCCGAAGCCCAGCCCACCCCTGCGGCTACGGTTGCCCCAGTGGTTGCTCCTGCTGTCGAACCCGCGGCTGCGCCCGCACCAGCGGCTGCACCGGAAGCTGCCGCTGCACCCGCTGCCGCTACTCCTGTAGCCGACGCAGCTCCCGCCGCCA
>JBQMQB010000089.1:0-8378 GCA_052172715.1 Giesbergeria sp.
CGGTCCTTGAGCTTGCGCGCTTCGCGCAGCGCGGGCTCTACATCCTGCGGGCGCTCAATCAGCATGCCGACGTGGCCGAAGGCTTCGGCAAGTTTGACGAAGTTGGGCAACGCATCCATGTAACTGTGGCTGTAGCGGCCAGAGTATTCAATCTCCTGCCACTGGCGCACCATACCGAGGTACCGGTTGTTCAGCGACACAATCTTGATCGGCGTGTTGTACTGCAGGCAGGTAGAGAGTTCCTGGATGTTCATTTGCACCGAGCCTTCGCCGGTGATGCAAAACACCTCGCTCTGCGGCTTGGCCAATTTGATGCCCATGGCGTACGGAATGCCCACGCCCATGGTGCCGAGGCCGCCAGAGTTGATCCAACGGCGTGGCTCGTCAAAGCGGTAATACTGCGCGGCCCACATCTGGTGCTGGCCCACATCCGAGGTGATGTAGGTGTCTGCGTCCTTGGTCATGTTCCACAAGGTCTCGACGACGTACTGCGGCTTGATGACATCTGAGCTGCCCATGCTGTACTTCAGGCAGTCGCGTTTGCGCCAGCCCTCGATGGTGTCCCACCAGCCCGCCAGCGCGTCGGCATCGGCACGGGTCGTGGTCTCGCGGATCATGGCGATCAGTTCAGACAGCACCTCCTTTACATCACCGACGATCGGGATATCGACCTTGACGCGCTTGGAGATGCTCGACGGGTCAATGTCGATGTGGATGATTTTGCGTTCGTTCTGCGCAAAGTGCTTGGGATTGCCAATCACGCGGTCGTCAAAGCGCGCACCCACAGCCAGCAGCACGTCGCAGTTCTGCATGGCGTTGTTGGCTTCCCAAGTGCCATGCATGCCGGGCATGCCGAGGAACTTGCGGTCGCTCGCCGGGTAGGCACCAAGACCCATCAGCGTGTTGGTCACAGGGTAACCCAGCATATCCACCAAAGTGCGCAGTTCCTGCGTGGCATTGCCGAGCAGAACGCCGCCGCCGGTGTAGATATAGGGACGTTTGGCTGTCAGCAGCAGCTGCAACGCCTTGCGAATTTGCCCGCCGTGGCCCTTGCGCACCGGGTTGTAGGAGCGCATTTCCACACTTTGCGGATAGCCCGAATACGGCACCTTCTTGACCGAAATGTCTTTCGGAATATCCACCACCACCGGACCGGGACGGCCCGAGCGAGCGATGTGGAAGGCCTTCTTCATCGTCTCAGCGAGGTCGCGAGCGTCTTTGACGAGGAAATTGTGTTTGACGATGGGCCGGGTAATGCCGACGGTGTCGCACTCCTGGAAGGCATCGAGGCCAATCGCCGCCGTGGGCACCTGACCGGTGATGATCACCATCGGAATGCTGTCCATGTAGGCCGTGGCGATACCGGTGACCGCATTGGTCACACCAGGCCCAGAAGTGACAAGTGCCACGCCGACGTCGCCCGTGGCGCGCGCATAGCCATCGGCCGCATGCACAGCAGCCTGCTCATGGCGCACCAGCACATGCTGCATGGTGTCTTGCTTGTAGAGCGCGTCGTAGATGTAGAGGACGGCGCCGCCTGGGTAGCCCCAGATGTACTTGACACCTTCGGCCTGCAGGCACTTGACGAGAATTTCGGCGCCCATGAGTTCCTGGGCGGCGGGGGCGTTGCCTTGGGCTTGCGCTGCGGCTGCCGATGCGATTTCGGCGGATGTGATTTCCATGATGAACCTTTGTGAATTTCTCTGACGAAAAACCTTGGGTGCTTCTTGCCAAGGCCCTTGTGAAGCCCGCTCGAAACTTGAGACCAAAGCCATGGGCGGGATGATTGCCGCGCCGGACCGTGACCCGTTTGCTTTGATGATGCAGACTGCAATTATCGCACTGCAACAAATCGACTGCGTCGCAGGGATTAAAAAAAACGCAGCAATGCAATAATCCAAGGCTCAACCCGATTCAAATCGGGCGCAGCCCGTGCACCTACCGCCCTGCCCCTCTTGGCCACTGAACAAGAACTGTCTGATTTCCTCAAAAGCGTCGAAAAGCGAGCCTTCAAACGCTCGTGCTACCACGTGCGCAATGAGGAATCCGCGCTCGACATCGTGCAAGACAGCATGATGAAGCTCGCGCAGCACTATGGCGACAAGCCGGTGGCAGAGTTGCCGATGCTGTTTCAGCGTATCCTGAGCAACTGCACACTCGATTGGTTCAGGCGCCAGAAGACCCACCGAGCCGTGTTTTCCTCCATGAGCGACTTCACGCCCGCGGGCGATGAAGGAGGAGACTTCGATATTCTCGACACGTTGTTGCTTTCTGCCAACGGTGAACATGCCAACAGCGCCGAAGACCTGGCCCGCAGAGCACAAACCTTTCATGAAATCGAAGCTGAAATTGCCCGTTTACCGACCCGTCAACGAGAAGCGTTCCTGATGCGTTATTGGGAGGAAATGGATGTCGCAGAGACGGCTGCAGCCATGGGTTGCTCTGAAGGCAGTGTAAAAACCCATTGCTTTCGTGCCGTCCAAACGCTGGGCAAGGCCCTTAAGGCCAAAGGAATCGAATTATGAAAAACCTTCCCGCTAGCAGCACCGATTTGGTCCTGGACCGCATCGCGCACCGCATTGCCGCGCGACTCGACGAAGGTCTGGCCGATCTGCCCCATGAGGTCACCGAACCCTTGCGCGCAGCGCGCATGCAGGCGCTTGCGGTGCGCAAAAAGCCCCAGACTATGGTGGTGCGCAAGCCGGCATCCGTGCTGACACGCCTGGGCAACAGTCTCGCTTTCGGCGGTGGAGGCGGATCGGGGGACTGGGGTTATGCGCTCATGTCGGCCATCCCTGTGCTGGCCTTGGTGGCCGGTGTAGTGTTTATGGGCGCTATGCAGGATGAAACTGGCGCCAGCGAAATCGCGGAAGTCGATGTTGCGCTGCTGATCGACGACCTGCCGCCCGCCGCCTACGCCGACCCCGGTTTTGTGCAGTACCTTAAGACGCGAGCGAACGAATCTCACTGAGCGCCGCGCGCCCTCCCGCCATTGCATGCCCGCATCTACAACACCCTCCTCCAACCCGCCCCGCGCCACGCCAGCCATTGTGCTGGCGTTGGTTTTGTTGGCCGGTCTTGCGGTGGGCGGTGCAGTGGTGCTTAACCAGGGGCGCACAGCGCCTGGCACCTCGATTCCAGAAGAAGTATTGTCGGCTGGGGGGGATTCCCCCGTACCGACATCCCGTGCGGACGCCAGGCCCCTGCCCCAGCACTCCGGCCCCGGCTGGGAAGTGATGACCACGCCTCAAAAGCTGGCGCTGTACCCGCTCGCCGAGCGATGGGCCTATCTAAGCGAAGTGCAGAAGCACCATTGGTTGACAATTGCTCAAACCTTTGCTTCCCGGCCCGCGGCCGAGCAACAACGTTTGCACCAGCGCATGACCGCGTGGGCGAGTCTGAGCACACAGCAGCGCAGCCAGGCCCGACTTAATTTTGCCGTGTCGCGCGGCCTTGCGCCGCACGACCTCCTCGCCGAGTGGGAGACGTACCAGGCCTTGAGCGAGATGGAGAAACAGCGCCTTGCAGCCAAGGCAGCAAAGCCCAAGGGCGCGGCGACTGCGCTCAAACCAGTTCACTCCAAACGTCTGACCCATGTGCCCGCCGCCAGCGACGCACAGGCCACGGCCGCCAATCCGCCGAAAATTGTGCTGCCATCAACTACCGCCATTAGGCCAATGCCTGTGCCAGAGCCTGTGGCGCTTCCCCCCTCGCCGTCGGTATCCGCAGACGAGCGTCAGGTGCCCCCCATACCCGACCCGCTTGACGAAACCCCACCACAGTCGGACCCCCTGCCCCCGGTTTACATCAATTGAGCGCCCCGCATTTACCCCCAATCTCTTTGGCAGCCTTGCCCGACACTGCGTTGACTGCACCCACATTGACGCGCCGCATGGCCTGCTGGCTGTACGAAGGCATGCTGATGTTTGGTGTCGTATTCATCGCCGGCTATCTTTTCGGTACGTTGAGCCAAACGCGAAATGCCCTGGACAACCGCCATCCCCTGCAAGCTTTCCTCTTTGTCGTGTTTGGCATCTACTTTGTCTGGTTCTGGTCCAGGGGACAGACACTGGCCATGAAAACCTGGCATATCCACATCGTCGATACTGCCGGGCGGCCACTCACCCAACTGCGTGCGCTTGGCCGCTACATGCTTTCGTGGCTGTGGTTCCTGCCGCCGCTGGCCGTGTTGGCGCCGTTTGGTCTGCCGGTGTTAGAGGTGGTGGTGATTTTGGCCGGGTGGATCGTCTTCTGGGCGCTGGCCAGTCGCCTGCACCCACAGCAGCAGTTCTGGCACGACGCACTGGCAGGCACACGCCTGATCGACGATCGGTCCAAACAAAACTGAGCGCAGCGCGCTGCACACCGCAGCGGACAATGCCCCTATGACAGAAGCTCCAGGCGTCAGCCCGCCTCCCGCCAACCCCCAAAAACAGCGACGCGGCCTTCACCGTATGCTGCACGCCACGCGCTACTCCTTGCTGGGGTTGCGGGCCGCCTGGGGCGAAACCGCCTTTCGCCAAGAAGCCATTGCCGCAGTGGTGCTGGTACCCGCTGCCTTTTGGCTCGGGCGCAGCTGGGTCGAAGTAGCTCTACTGGCTGGGTCGGTCGTGTTGCTGATGGTGGTCGAACTGCTCAACACCGGCATCGAGGCCGCCATTGACCGCATTGGCCCAGAATGGCATGCGCTGTCAGGCCGCGCCAAGGATATGGGCAGCGCTGCGGTGCTGCTCAGCTTGCTACTGTGTGCCGGCATTTGGGGCGCTGCCCTGTTTCAAAGGATTGTGTATGGCTGAGCCACGTTTTTCGGTATGTGTGTACTGCGGATCGCGTCCGGGCGAGAACCCGCTGTTTGTCGAAGCCGCACAGGCCGTGGGCAGCTGGATTGGCGCGCAAGGTGGTCAGCTCGTCTATGGCGGCGGTCGCAGCGGCCTTATGGGCACCGTGGCCCAAGCCACAGCGCAGGCCGGCGGGCGCGTGGTGGGTGTCATTCCACAGTCCTTGGTAGACAAAGAACACGCCAACCACGCCTGCGACGAACTGCACATCGTGCAGACCATGCACGAGCGCAAGGCACTAATGGCCGAGCGCAGCGATGCCTTCCTGGCACTGCCGGGTGGCATCGGCACCTTTGAAGAATTGTTTGAAGTCTGGACCTGGCGCCAGCTCGGCTACCACGACAAGCCCATTGGCGTACTCGATGTGGCGGACTACTACCAGCCGCTGCTGGCATTTCTGGCAGGTAGCGTGCAGGCCGGCTTCATGGGGCCGTGGCAAATGGACCTTGTGCGTGTAGGCACCGAGCCTGCCAGCTTGTTGGAACAGCTGGCGCAAGCGTCAACTCGCAGCGCGCCGCAGGGCAAGGCGCTGCTGAGCAAAATCTGATCGAGGCGGTGGCTACACCGCCGCCTCGTCAAGGTCGCCGGTGCGGATGCGCACGACGCGTTCCACGGCGGTGACGAAAATCTTGCCGTCGCCGATTTTCCCGGTGCGCGCCACCTGCACGATGGCGTCCACGCAGCGCTCCAAATCTTCAGTGCGCACCACGACTTCAATTTTCACCTTGGGCAGAAAGTCCACCACGTACTCTGCCCCGCGATAGAGCTCGGTATGGCCCTTCTGGCGGCCAAAGCCTTTCACCTCGGTGACGGTGAGCCCGGTGACGCCGCATTCGGCCAGCGCCTCTCGCACTTCTTCGAGTTTGAAGGGCTTGATGACGGCGGTGATCATTTTCATGGGGAAACTCCGGTTTTCAAAAATTCTATGCGTCAAGCGCAGAGCTGGTGGCTCGTGGGGTAGCACTTGTGCTTACCAAAGCTGCGCCAGGTCACGTCCATACCCACAAGCGCCGGGTGGCGTGGGCGTCCGTTGGCCTTGATGAGGCACACCCCACGCACGACAACGGGGTCTTTCAAGGAAGCCGTCGCCTCAGCGACGTGTTTAACGGCATCATCACAGGCCGCGAGAACCGCTGGCCGTAGGC
Organism: Giesbergeria sp.; assembly: GCA_052172715.1. Classification (GTDB taxonomy): domain Bacteria; phylum Pseudomonadota; class Gammaproteobacteria; order Burkholderiales; family Burkholderiaceae_C; genus Simplicispira. Next base: position 5,984 of record JBQMQB010000089.1, read on the forward strand.
ACAAACCTTCGGCGGCATAACCGCACAGGGCCAGTTCGGGCGTGAGCAGCAAGGCGGCGCCAGCAGCATGCGCCGCGTGGGCTGCGTCGATGGTTTTTTGCGCATTGTCACGTAGGTCACCCACAGTGAAGTTGAGTTGCGCTATGCAAATGGAGAGCGTCATGAGGTCCAGAAGTGCGGACAAAAGCCGACGGCCGACCATGCCGGGAGTGCGCGCGGCCGTGGTGGACGCAGGCCGCACTGGGGCCGTACATGGCTGAAAAACCCATTATCACCCGCGTGCACCGTTCGCCGCTGTCGCTGGACGCGCCAGCGTGGAACGCGCTCCTGGCGCAGCAGCATGCCACGCCCTTTATGCGCCACGAGTACCTGGCGGCGCTGCACACCAGCGAGAGCGCCGTGCCCGCTACAGGCTGGCACCCACGCTTCATCACACTCGAACAAGACGGCGCATTAATAGCGGCCTGTCCGCTCTACCTTAAAGAGCATTCGTATGGCGAATACGTTTTCGACTGGGCCTGGGCACGCGCGTACCAGGAGCATGGCCTGAGTTACTACCCCAAGGCCTTGATTGCGGTGCCGTTTACGCCCGTGCCTGGCGCGCGCCTGCTCGCGCGCGACGGTGCTGCGCGGGCGGCCTTGCTAAAGGCTGTGCTGGCATGGTGCGCGGAGCAGCAGCTCTCCTCGTTGCACCTGCTCTTTGGCAGCGCGCAGGACCTTACCGCCTGCAACGATGCAGGGATGATGCAGCGCACCACCACGCAATTTCATTGGAAGAACGCCGCGCCAAATGGCCACAAATACCGCGATTTCGATGACTTCCTGGCTGCACTGACGCAGGAAAAGCGCAAGAAAATTCGCCAGGAACAGCGCCGCGTGCGAGATACCGGCGTGCGCTTTCGCTGGGCCCAGGGCGCCGACATCACCCCGGCCGATTGGGATTTTTTCTACCGCTGCTACGAACGCACCTACCTGGAGCATGGCAACCCGCCCTACCTCAGTCGCATCTTTTTTGAGGCCATGGCGCAGAACATGCCCGAGGCGTGGGTCCTGTTCGTTGCAGAGCGCAATGGGCAGCCAATAGCTAGCAGTTTGATAGCTGCTAACGCTTGTCCATCAACCGCTATAGACGTAAAACCATCAAAACATCAAGAACACACTGCCTATGGCCGCTACTGGGGCGCGCTAGAACGCGTAGACAGCCTGCACTTTGACGCCTGCTACTACCAGCCGCTCGCCTGGTGCATTGAGCACAGCTTTGATGCTTTCGAGGGCGGCGCCCAAGGTGAGCACAAGATGGCCCGCGCGCTGATGCCGGTCACCGCGCACAGCGCGCACTGGCTGGCGCATCCGGCGTTTGCCGTTGCGGTGGAGCATTTTCTGGAACGTGAAGGCGCAGGCATGGCGGCGTACATGGAAGACCTGCAGGCACGCACGCCATTTCGCACCTCTGCACAGCAAGCCCCAAACCCCTGATCGCGACACGGTAAGCGCGCCCGCGGTTGCTCGCTTACTCAAAGATGCATATGATGTACATCTAATAAAACAAGCAATGTCCACGATGTCCGCTATCCCAAAAATCATTCTGTTTTGCTCCACCTCGCCGGAGGTCTGTCATGGGTGCGTCTGACCAAGAAGCGCCACTGGCGCAGGCACTGGAGCGCCCCTACCTGCACGGTTTTGTCACCGATGTCGAATCCGATTCTCTGCCGCCAGGCCTCGATGAAGGCACGATTCGCGCCATCTCACTGAAGAAGCGAGAGCCAGAATTTTTGCTCAAATGGCGCTTGGCTGCCTACGAGCGGTGGCTGACCATGCCTTCCCCCGAATGGGCGCACGTGCACATCGAGCCGATCGACCTGCAGGCGCTTTGCTACTACTCGGCGCCCAAGTCGCTCAAAGACGGTCCCAAGAGCTTGGCCGATGTGGACCCCAAGCTCTTGGAAACCTACGAAAAACTCGGCGTGCCGCTGCATGAACGCGCACGACTGGCGGGTGTGGCGGTGGATGCGGTATTCGATTCCGTATCCGTGGGAACCACATTCCGCGAACAGCTTTCCAAGGTCGGTGTCGTCTTCTGCTCCTTCTCGCACGCGGTAGAGCATTACCCGGAGCTCATTGAGCGCTACATGGGCAGCGTGGTGCCGGTCGGCGACAACTACTACGCTGCGCTGAACTCAGCCGTGTTTTCCGACGGATCCTTCGTCTACATCCCCAAGGGCGTGCGCTGCCCGATGGAGCTGTCCTCGTACTTTCGCATCAACGCGAAGGGCACCGGCCAGTTTGAGCGCACGCTCATCATTGCCGAGGAAGGCAGCCATGTGAGCTACCTTGAGGGCTGCACGGCACCCCAGCGCGACGAAAACCAGTTGCACGCCGCGGTGGTGGAGCTGGT
>JBQMQB010000090.1:0-3611 GCA_052172715.1 Giesbergeria sp.
TAGGCCTTGAGCAGCGGGTCGGTCTGCGTCTCGGCCAGCAAGATGCCGTCGGTCATCAGCTTGACGGAGGCATCGCGGCTTAAGCGGTCCTGGAAGCGCACCTTGTAGCCCACGACATCGCCCAGCGTCGTCTTCAGTTCCTCGGCAATGCGCTTGGCCACGCTGCTGGCCGCAATGCGCCGTGGCTGGGTGTGACCGATAAGCTGGCCGCGCTCGCCGGGGCGGGCATTCAGGCGCCCTCGCCCCATGGTCAGCGCGATCTTGGGCAGTTGCGTGGTCTTGCCCGAACCGGTCTCACCGCAGACGATGATGACCTGGTGCTTGGCCAGTGCGGCTTCGATTTCACTGCGCCGGGCGGAGACCGGGAGCGATTCGGGAAAGGTGATCTGCAGGGAGCGGGCGGCGGCAGGGTCGGACAAGGGGGCAACTTCGTAGAGAATTGCGAATTATCGCGCCCCCTTACCGCCTTCCCGGCTCTGCCCACCTGCATGTCCACCGTCTTCAACTTCACCTTTGTGCCCTGGTTCCGGTCTGTGGCGCCCTATATCCACAAGTTCCGCCACCAGACCTTCGTGATTGGGCTCACCGGCGAAGCCATTGCCGCGGGCAAGTTGCAAAGCATCGCGCAAGACCTGGCCATGATTCAGGCGATGGGCGTGAAGATCGTGCTGGTGCACGGCTTTCGCCCGCAGGTGAACGAGCAACTCGCCGCCAAGGGCCACGAGGGACGCTATTCACATGGCATTCGCATTACCGATTCGATCGCGCTCGACAGCGCACAGGAGGCCGCCGGGCAACTGCGCTACGAAATCGAAGCGGCGTTCAGCCAGGGTTTGCCGAACACGCCTATGGCGGGCTCCACGGTGCGGGTGATTTCGGGCAACTTCATCACGGCGCGACCGGTAGGCATTGTGGATGGGGTGGATTTCCAGCATTCGGGCCTGGTGCGCAAGGTCGATGTGGCGGGTATTCAGCGTTCGCTGGACATGGACGCGCTGGTGCTCATCTCGCCCTTTGGCTTCTCGCCCACGGGCGAAGCCTTCAACCTGAGCATGGAAGAAGTCGCCACCTCAGTCGCCATTGCACTCAAAGCCGACAAGCTGGTGTTTGTCTCTGAAGTGGCGGGGATTTTGCAAAACCCGGACGAACCTGCTGGCGAGGACAACCCGATCGACACCGAACTGCCGCTCGCCCAGGCGCGCCAGTTGCTCGCCCTCGTACCGCCCAGCCAGCACCCCACCGACACGGCTTTCTATTTGCAGCACTGCGTGAAGGCTTGCCAAGGCGGCGTCGAGCGCAGCCACATCATCCCGTTTGCTGTCGACGGCTCACTGCTGCTGGAGATTTACGTGCACGACGGCATCGGCACCATGGTGGTGGACGAAAAACTCGAAGAGGTGCGCGAGGCCACTGCGGACGACGTGGGCGGCATCCTGCAACTTATCGAACCGTTCGAAAAAGACGGCACCTTGGTCAAACGCGACCGCACCGAGATTGAGCGCGACGCCTCCAACTACACCATCGTCGAGCACGACGGCGTGATTTTTGGCTGCGCAGCCCTCTATGCCTACCCCGAAGCACGCACCGCCGAAATGGCTGCGCTCACCGTCTCACCGCAAAGCCAGGGCACAGGCGATGGCGAAAAATTGCTGCGCCGCATCGAGCAGCGCGCCCGCTTGCTGGGGCTGGACAGCATCTTCGTGCTCACCACGCGCACCATGCACTGGTTCTTGAAGCGCGGCTTCAAACCCGTGGACCCGGAATGGCTGCCCGAGGCGCGCAAGCGCAAATACAACTGGGACCGGCGCAGCCAGGTGCTGGTGCGCAAGCTTTAGGTAAAAATGGCCTGCAGCGCTTACCTGGAGAGCGCAATAAGCTATCTAAACAATAGCATTCAGGCGCCCGCAGCGGCGCCAGACTTCCAGCTCTCAGTCACGTCAATCTGCTCGGGCTCGAGGAACCGCTCGGCGTAGCGCAAGTAAACCCGCTCGCGCAGAAAGACGTCAAACAAATCAGGGTCGATATGGCCGCCGTGCTTCATGCGCTCCATGATGGCCAGCGCCTGTGAGAGTTTCATGCCGGACTTGTAGGGCCGGTCGGCGGCGGTCAGTGCCTCGAAGATGTCGGCAATGCCCATCATGCGGGCCTGCACCGACATCTGCTCGCGCGTCAGGCCGCGCGGGTAGCCTTTGCCATCCATGCGCTCATGGTGGCCGCCGGCGTACTCGGGCACGTTTTTCAAGTGGTGCGGCCAGGGCAAGGCCTCCAGCATCTTGATTGTGGCGACGATGTGGTAATTGATGGTGTCACGCTCGGCCTGGGTCAGCGTGCCGGCACGGATGGTGAGGTTCTCAACCTCTTCAGCGGTCAAAAATGCGGTCTGCACCCCATCGCAGTTGCGCCACTGGCGCTGCGCGCCGATTTCCCGCACACGCTCCTGGTCGGCAGCCTTCATGGATTCGACCCCAAGGTTGCTGCGGCGCAAAAAAGCGCGGTCCTCGTCTATCGCCTGCAGTTCGCGCTGCAGGCCAGCGACAGCGGTCTCTTCGGCGCCCGCGTTCACCACCGGGCGCAGCGCGAGCTGAGCACGCAGCGCAGCGAGTTCCGCGTCGCGCCGAACGACCTCAAAGCGCGTGTCGACCAGTCCGATGCGGTCGTACAGCGTCTGCAGCTTGGTCGCCTTGTCCACCACGTGCACTGGCGTGGTGATCTTGCCGCAGTCGTGCAGCAGCCCCGCCATCTGCAGCTCGTAGCGGTCACGGTCGCTCATGCAAAAGCCTGCCAACGGGCCATCGGTGGTGGCATGCGCTGCCTCAGCCAGCATCATGGTCAGCTCGGGCACCCGCTCGCAGTGGCCGCCGGTGTAGGGCGATTTTTCGTCAATGGCGATGTTGATGAGCATCACGAACGATTCAAACAAACGCTCGAGTTGCCCAATGAGCAAGCGGTTGGACAGCGCGATCGCCGCTTGCGAAGCCAGCGATTCCGTCAGGCTCTGGTCGGCTTGCGAAAAAGCCACCACCTGCCCGGTGTCAGGGTCCAGCGCGTTGAGCAGTTGCAACACGCCAATGAGCTCGCCCTGATGGTCCTTCATGGGCACGGTAAGAAACGACGTTGAACGGTAGCCGGTGCGCTGGTCAAACGCGCGGGTGCCGGAAAAATCAAACCCCGCCTCTGCATAGGCATCGGCGATGTTTACCGTGCGACCGTGCAATGCCGCGTGCGCCGCCACCAGCGCATCGTTGGGCGAGCCATCCGCACGCCGCAGTGGCAGGTCGGGCAAGGCAATCGATCGCCCGGTGGTTCCGCCCTGGCGAATGTCCAGGGAATCGGTGCGCATGATCTCAAAGTGCAGCGCGCTGCCGTCCTGCGTCACGCTGTAGAGCGTGCCGCCATCGGCCTCCGTCAAGGTCTTTGCCGCTTCCAGAATAGTTTCCAAAAGGCGCTCAATATTGCGTTCACGCGAGAGTGCCGCACCAATGCCATTGAGCTGTTCCAAACGGCGTAACAGGTTGATTGCAGAGGTGTTGCGCATGGCGGTGCCTTCAACGCCGACCCCCTGGTCGGCTTCGGGACCATATTAGGGCAATGTTGTAAGCAATCGATACCGC
>JBQMQB010000090.1:3711-8339 GCA_052172715.1 Giesbergeria sp.
GCGCCGTGGCAATGACCAGATCACGGTCCACTGCAGCGAAGGCCTGCTGCGAGCCCGCCACTTTGAGGGTGGTGCCCAGCGCGCACACCACGGCATCGGCCTGCCACCACGGCGCATTGGGATCGAGGTTTTCAAAATCGACCACCGGGTTCTCCACCCTGGCCTGGGCGGCCAGTGCTCTGCGGGTGGGCGCCACTACCTGGGCGACGCGCGCATCGGCCAGCGCCAGCGCCAGCACTTCGCGCCCTACCGCGCCCGTCGCACCCAGCAGCAACAGCTGCATGGGCGCGGGCAGTCCGGCAGCACGTGTGCCGTTCATGTGGGCATCAGCCCCGCGGCAAGCGAGCACCGCGCACCAGCAGCCACGTCAGCACCAGTGCAAACCCGGTAAAGGCGACGAAAGACCAGTTGGCGATCGAGCCGCCGAGAAAGGTCCAATCTACCGCCGCACAGTCGCCCGAGCCGCGGAAGATCATGGGAATGGCGCGGCTGAAGGAGTAGTTCTCGATCATTCCGTAGAAATCGCGCCCGCACATGGCGAACTCTGGCGGGTACCACTGCAGCCAGCTTTGGCGGGCCGCGGTAAAGGCGCCAAAGCCGCTGGCCAGCAATGCCATAGCAGTCCATGAAAAAATCCAGGATTTTTTGGCTCTTGCACTTGCCAGGCCTACGCAAACAGCCACCAAAACAAGAGCATAACGCTGCACGATGCACATCGGGCAGGGCTCCAGCCCCACCACATGCTGCAGGTACAGGCCAAAGGCCAACATGGCAATACTCGCGGCACACATGAGCGCCAGAATGCGGCGCGGTGCGGTGTCGAACCAGTCAAAAATCATCGAAATCCCAGAACATTCAAAAACGACGCTCTGACAAGAGCGCCTGAAAGAGCCGCAGCCTGGTCCAGAAAAATCTGCACCAGTGCGGCACGACCCGGAACATTTCGGTTGTGCGAAACGCCGCAGCCCGAAGCCACTTCACGGGAATCTGCCCCTCCGTCGCCGTGTCGGGGCCTGCATTGTCGGCTTCTTTGGCTTGCACCCGCCAGATAAGTTCCGGCCAAATAGTCGCCTTGGTGCCTAAGGCACAAGCAGCACACTGGCCGACACTGTGGCGTGCGCACACAGCCCATCAAAGCCCAGCGCTTGAGATGCCCACAGGCACGCGCGATACTCACTCAGAGCCGCGGTGTGCTCAAGGCGCTGGCGACCGCATGTCACCCACCTCCACCCTGATTGGATTTCCGCCGTGCAAGCACCGCCACTCCCGCCCAACACGCCTGCTTGGCGCCCCGCCCTGGAAGCCATGTCACCCGCCAACTTTGGCATGGTTATGGCGACCGGCATCGTCTCCATCGCAGCCCATATGCTGGGTCTGCGGGCACTCGCCCTGGCGCTGTTTGCGCTCAACCTGGGGCTGTACGCCGTGCTGTGGGTTTTGTATCTGGCACGCCTGACCCTGTTTCGCCAGCGGTTTCTCGACGACCTGCTGGGCCACCTGCGCGGTCCGGCGTTTTTTACCTCGGTGGCGGCCACCAATGTGCTGGGCAGCCAATGCCTGCTGCTGATGGGCTGGACGGGCGCCGGCCTGGCGCTTTGGGGCGTGGGTTTGGGGCTGTGGCTGCTGCTGACCTACACCATATTCACCGCGCTGACCATCAAGGAGAACAAACCCACGCTGGACCGGGGCATCAGCGGTGGCTGGCTGCTGGCCGTCGTCGCCACGCAGTCGGTGGCCGTGCTCAGCGCCCTGCTGGCCACGCACATCGGGCAACCCTACCGGCTGGAGCTGAACTTTTTTGCGCTCTCCATGTGGCTGTGGGGCGGCATGCTCTACATCTGGATGATGTCGCTCATCTTCTACCGCTACACCTTCTTCCCATTCAGCCCGGGCGATCTCTCGCCGCCCTACTGGATCAACATGGGTGCGATGGCGATTTCAACCCTTGCTGGGTCGCTGCTGATCGTCAACTCACCGGACGCACCCTTCCTGGCCTCCTTATTGCCTTTTCTGAAAGGTTTCACCGTGTTTTATTGGGCCACCGGCACTTGGTGGATTCCCATGTTGCTGGTGCTTGCCGTCTGGCGCTATGGCGTCAAGCGGTTTGGCTTGCACTACGACCCGCTGTACTGGGGCGCCGTGTTTCCACTGGGCATGTATGCCGCGTGCACGCAAGAGATGCGGCTGGCCATGGAGTTTGATTTTCTTGGCGCGCTACCGCCGTTTTTTTTGGTGGTGGCCTGCGCCACCTGGGGAGTGGCGCTCGTGGGTGCGGCGCGGCAGGCCTGGCGCATCGTGCGCTCGAAAGCCTGAGGGCTCAAGAGCCCACCGCTTGGAAAGCGGGGTACAGGTCGTCGATCCAGTGGTTCAGCTCTTCGTCCGACACGTCCAAATACTGCAGACAAGCCTCCCCATGCGCAAGCCATTCGCGCGAAGGCTCCAGACCATCGTGCTGGTTCACCAGGTACTCGGCCAGCAGCCCTAGCGCCACCAGTTGCCGCACTACCGCACTAAACCGCGCTTCGCCCAGGCAACCAAAATCGTGGTGCAACCAGATGGCCTGTGCCACGTCCCCCGGCAGGTGCCAGGTGCGAGCCACGATGGCGCCCACCACGGCGTGGTCGGTGCGGTGGTTGGCGTTCTCGGTCTGGGTAAAAGTGCGGTCCTTGCGGGCCAGTGCCTCGGTCACTGTGGTGGCGTAGCCGCGCACTGCCTTGACCAATACCGGGATGCCCACATGGCAGAACAGGCCGAAGCTGTAGCCCAGGCCGGCATCAAAACTGTAGAGCTGGTGCCCCATGTGCTCGCAGGCAATAGCCCGGCGTTGCGAGCTTTCCCAGAAATGCTCCAGCAAGGGGGAACGCACCTGCAGCGCATGGCGCGTGATGAAGGCCGAGAGCAGCTCTGCCGAAGGGCGCAGTCCCAGCACCGTCAGCGCCATGCCCACTGTTTGCACCGGCTGCGCCAAGCCGTAAAGCGGGCTGTTGGCCTGGCGAATCAGCGCCGCAGCCATGGCCACATCGGAAGAGACCAGCTGGTCCAGCGCGCCGGCATCGAGCTCAGGCTCTGCCAGAATGCTCTGCAGGCGCAGCAGCGATTCAGGGCATGGCGGTATGACGATGGCACGCACCGAAGAAAGTCGGCGCGCATTCTGAATCTCCTGGTCAATCGGATGAGGGTTCACGTCGTCTTCCTGGGCCCATTCAGACGGCGACGCCCACCGCCCCGTCCACACTGTTGCAATTGCTTGCATTGTCGGGGGAAAGCCGGGGCGCCCGAAAACCCCTAAAAAATGGCCCTTGTCTTCAGCGCCCCTGCGGCAGCTCCCGGCGCTCCTGGTAGCTGCTGCCAGGCACCGTTTCTGCAAGAAAATCGAGAAACTTGCGCACCGAAGGGGCCAAGCCCCGGCGGGAGGGGAACACTGCGTGGAAGATGCCCTCCGGCGGCGACCACTCGGGCAGCACGCGCACCAGCGTACCGCGGCGCAATTCCTCCTGGCACATGTAGTCGGGCAGCCAGCACAGGCCAGTACCGGCGAGCACGGCGAACTTGAGCGTCAGCAGATCGTCGGCCACGTAGCGCGGCTGGTGCTGCAGCGTCTCGCGTGCGCCGCCGGGGCCGATCAGGCTCCAGGTGGCCTTGCCGTCCTGCACCGCCATGGCCAGGCTGTCGAGTCTTGCCAGATCGGCAAGCGTGCGCGGCGTGCCCTGACGGGCCAGCAGTTTTGGGCTGGCGACAAGCACCTGGCAGGTGCGGTCGAGCCGCTTGACCACCATGCTGGCGCTGCCCTCAACCGATTCGCGCACGCGAAGGCCTACGTCCACCCCCTCTTCCACCAGATTGACCACGCGGTTGGTCACCAGCATCTCCAGACGCACCAGCGGGTGGCGCGCCAAAAATTCGGGCACCAGCTCTCCCAACACGGTCTGCGCAATGGTCACCGGGCAACTCACGCGCAAGGTGCCACGCGGTTCGGCCTGCACCTGGGCCACGGTGTCCTGCGCCGCCTGGACTGATTCGCGCACCGCCTGGCAATGGCGCAAGTAAGCCTCGCCCACATCGGTGAGTGAGAGCTTGCGTGTGGTGCGGTGCAGCAGACGCACGCCCAGCTGCCCTTCCAGCTCAGACACCCGGCGCGAGAGCCGGGACTTCGGAATGCCCAGCGCCCTCCCCGCCGCAGAGAAACCGCCGCGCTCGACCACTTCGGCGAAATACAGCATGTCGTTGAGGTCTAGCATGGGTTATAGGCTCGAAAATAGAACAATGAAACTCGATATTGCCATCTTCTCGTTGATTGCGCTTGCAATCAAACTCTATCCCATTCAAGTTACACCGCATTCAGGAGTTTTCATGCAACTGCTTCACATCGATTCCGCCATCACCGGCGCCCAGTCCGTCTCCCGCCAACTCAGCCGCCAGACCGTGGAAAGCTGGGTGGCTGCGCACCCCGGCACCCAGGTGACCCACCTGGACCTGGCCGCCAACGCGCCGGCGCACCTGACGCAAGACGCCCTGTCCCTGCGTTTTGGCCAGACCGAGGCGCTCACAGCAGCACAGGAAAATGAAAACGCAGTCACCGAGCGCCTGCTGGCGCAGTTTCTGGCGGCAGACGTGGTCGTGATTGGCAC
>JBQMQB010000091.1:0-8318 GCA_052172715.1 Giesbergeria sp.
CCGACCTGGAATATGCCGACCGTGCTGAGCAATTGTTGAAGGCCGTGGAGCAAAGCGTGGACCGCATTAACGAGGCCACCGACGCCGACATCGACAGCCAGCGAAGCGGCGGGCTGATCATGTTGGTGTTTGCCAACGGCAGCCAGATCGTCATCAACCAGCAAAAGCCGTTGCACGAAATCTGGCTCGCCGCGCGTTCGGGCGGTTACCACTACCGGTTTGATGGCACCGCCTGGCAGGATACCAAAGGCGGCAGTGAATTCTTTGCAGCATTGAACCGGGATGCCAGCACACAGTCAGGCCTGACGCTGACATTCCAGTCTTGAGCGGAGGCATGTCGTGCACCTTGCACACGACGCAGCTCAGTTTCGGAAAAGCTCCAGAATCTTGTTGCGCTCTTCTGGTGCGGGTGCATTCTGAGGCGCCAATGCCGAACCAGTGGATTGGCTGTCGTCTAGTCCGAGGCTCGCCACACCGTTGCGCGCGTATTCATCGTAGAACCATTCACCACCGACGTTCACCACTCCCGGCGGCACAGTAGGCTCCATCACTGGGACGCCCTTGAGCGCGCGCTCCATAAAGCTGATCCAGACAGGCAGGCTGAGCCCCCCGCCGGTCTCGCGGCTGCCCAGGTTGCGCGGCGTGTCGTAGCCAATCCAGGTGATTGCCGCAAGTGTGGGCTGGAAACCCGCAAACCAGGCATCCCACGCATCGTTGGTGGTGCCGGTTTTTCCATACAAATCAGGACGTTTAAGGGTGGCCTGGGCACGCGCTGCGGTGCCTGAGCGCGTGACCTCCTGAAGCAGGCTGTCCATGATGAAGGCGTTGCGCGCAGTGATGGCGCGGGGGAACTGGTCGGTGGCTGTGGGTGTGGTTTCTGAAATGACCCGGCCCTTGAAGTCGGTGACTTTGGAAATCAGCCAAGGATTGACGCGAAAGCCCCCATTGGCAAACACCGAGTAGCCGACGGCCATCTGCATCGGCGTTACTGACCCAGCACCCAGCGCCATGGTGAGGTATGCCGGGTGCTTCTCGGCGTCGAAGCCAAAGTGCGTAGCCCATTCTTGGCCGTTGCGAGGGCCAACCGCCTGGAGGATACGGATGGACACCATGTTTTTCGAGCGGGCAAGCGCCGAGCGCATGGTCATGGGACCGTCAAATTTTCCGTCGTAGTTCTTGGGTTCCCAGGGCTGGCCGCCAGTGAACGCAGAATCGAAGAACAACGGGCCGTCGTTGATCACCGTAGCTGGGGTGAAGCCCTTCTCGAGCGCGGCGGAGTAGATAAAAGGCTTGAAACTAGACCCCGGCTGGCGCCAAGCCTGTGTCACGTGGTTGAATTTGTTCTTGTCGAAATCAAAACCGCCAACCAATGCCTTAATGGCGCCGCTGCGCGGATCGACTGCCACGAAGGCGCCTTCCACCTCGGGAAGCTGTGTGACCTCCCATAAACCCTTGTCGTTGCGCGCCACGCGAATCACAGCGCCACGGCGCAGCTTGATGTTGGGTGGCGCCTTGTCGCTCAAGCCTGACTGAACGGGCTTGAGGCTGTCGCCAGTTACCTCGATGGTGTCGCCGTTGCCACGCACTGCCGTGAGTTTGCGTTTGTCGACTTCCAGTACGACTGCAGCGAGTACATCGCCGTTGTCTGGGTGATCGGCCAGAGCGCTGTCAATGGCTTCGTCGAGATCTTTAGGGTCTGTAGGCAACTCGACAAATTGTTCCGGCCCGCGGTAGTGCTGGCGCCGCTCGAAGTTCATGATGCCTTTGCGCAATGCGTTGTATGCGGCTTCCTGATCGCTCGCGCTCAGCGTGGTGTACACGTTCAGGCCGCGCGTGTACGCTTCGGCACCGTACTGGGCAAAAATAAGCTGGCGGGCCATTTCCGCCACGTACTCGGCATGGATGCGGGTGCCGTCTTGCGCAGTGTGGATGTGTATGGTTTCCGTGCGCGCTTCAGCCGCCTGGGCCGCTGTGATGAAGCCCGTCTCCTCCATGCGGTCGATGATGTACTGCTGGCGGCTGCGTGCCCGTTTGGGGTTGCTGATGGGGTTGTAGGAAGACGGCGCCTTGGGCAACCCCGCGAGCATGGCGGCTTCCGCAATAGAGACCGACTTCAGCGGTTTCCCAAAATAAGTTTCGGATGCGGCAGCGAATCCATATGCCCGGTTGCCCAGATAAATCTGGTTCATGTAAATCTCGAGGATTTGATTTTTGGACAACAGATGCTCAAGCTTGTAAGTAAGTAATATTTCGTAAATCTTCCTAGTAAATGTTTTTTCTGAAGAGAGATATACGTTGCGCGCTACTTGCATGGTGATCGTCGACGCGCCCTGGCTTTTCACCCGCCCTAGGTTGGCCATGACGGCGCGCAGCATGCCTTTGTAGTCGACGCCGCCATGTTCGAAGAACCGGGTGTCTTCAATGGCCAAGACCGCGTCCTTCATCACTTTTGGAATTTCGTTGATCGGCGTCAGATTGCGTCGCTCCTCGCCGAACTCACCCAGTAAGGCGCCCTCGGAGGAGTACACGCGCAGCGGCAGCTTGGGCCGGTAGTCCGCGAGATCCGAGATGTCCGGCAAGTTGGGGTAAGCAAATGCCAGCGCCACCGCAAGCACCAAGGCAACTGCAACCGCCCCCGCTGCTGCGAGACCTAGCAGCCATGCCAACGCCCGAAGCGGCCAGGTCAGCCAGCGAGAGCGCTGCCGTGTCTTCGTAGGTGAAGATGTATCGGATTTTTTGGGAGTGTTGGGAGGCGGCATATCGCTACGGTTTGAACTGAACCGACAGTATAGAAAACCGAATGCCCTACCTCTTGCCAGCCTCTCTCAAGACTGGCCTGCACCAAGGCGTTCGATTGAAGAATGTGGTTTCCTCTCGAACTGCCGCTGAACGAATTCGTCTGCTTTTGGCAACGCTCTTGAGTTGCTACGGCAGGAAAACTCTTTGCCGGAGAAGTATCTTACTGCTAGCATTCATGTGAAATGTGAAGTTTTGTTGTTCACATTCATAACTACAAGGGGGCATCTTGGTCTCTTCGGGATCTTTGTTTAGTCGCCAGTCTGCTCCGTTGTTGGGCATCGACATCAGCTCTTCCAGCGTCAAGCTGGTCGAGTTGGGACGCGACAAGTCCGGCGCGCTAGTGCTGGAACGCTGTGCGATCGAGCCGCTTGAGCGCGGCTGGATTACTGACGGCAACATCGAAAAATTCGATGAAGTTGCCGATGCCGTCCGACGCGTAGTCAAGAAAAGCGGAACGCGCACCAAATCTGTGGCGCTCGCCTTGCCGCCGTCTGCAGTCATCACCAAAAAAATCTCGCTCCCAGGAGGTATGACTGAGCAGGAGCTTGAGGTGCAAGTCGAGTCTGAAGCCAATCAGTACATTCCCTTTTCGCTGGACGAAGTAAGTCTGGATTTCTGTATCACCGGTCCAAGCAAAAGCTCGCCGGGTGATGTGGATGTACTGATTGCGGCTTCGCGTCGAGAAAAGGTGCAAGACCGTGAGGGACTGGCTGAAGCCGCAGGGCTCAAGGCGGTGATCCTCGACATTGAGTCCTACGCCTCCCGCTTGGCGGCGAGTCGGCTGATTGAATCCTTCCCAAATAAAGGGGTCGATTCTCTTGTGGCGCTCTTCGAAGTTGGAGCGATGACCACCAGTATGCAAGTCATTCGCAATGACGAGGTGCTGTACGACCGAGACCAGGCCTTTGGCGGTGCGCAGCTCACCCAGCTGATCGTCCGGCAATATGGATTTTCGGTAGAAGAGGCGGAAAGCAAGAAGCGCAACGGGGACTTGCCAGACGACTATGCAAGTGCCGTTCTGCGGCCTTTCGTGGAGAGCATGGCGCAGGAAGTGGGACGCGCCCTGCAATTTTTCTTCACCAGTACACCGCACAACCGGGTGGACCGTATTCTGCTAGCGGGAGGGTCGTCGCCTTTGCAGGGCCTGCCGGAAGCGGTAACGCAGCACACAGGGTTCCCGTGCAGTTTGGTGAACCCGTTTGAAGGGATGGAAATGTCAAGCGCTGTTCGCATTAAGAAAATGGTGCGTGAAGCGCCTTCTTACCTCACTTCCTGCGGTCTTGCTATGCGGAGGTTCGTGTAGTGATTCTAATCAACCTATTACCGCATCGTGAATTGGCGCGCAAGCGTCGGCGCGAAGCATTTCAGGCGACGATGTTCGCATCGTTCCTGGTGGGGCTGCTGGTGGCGGGCCTCATCTACTGGTGGTTCCAGATGATGATTGAGCAGCAACAGGTGAGAAATGCCTTTTTGCGGAGCGAAATCAAAGTTTTGGAAACGCAAATTAAGGAAATCGCGACTATTGAAGATGAAATTGCTTCTCTGCGCGCGCGCCAAAAAGCGGTGGAAGATCTGCAGGCGGACCGCAACCTTCCTGTATATCTTCTAAGCGAGCTGGCCAAGCAATTGCCTGATGGCGTTTACGTCACGAATCTCAAGCAGACCAACCAAGTAGTTGAAATGCAGGGAATGGCTCAGTCTAACGAGCGCGTGGCAGAGATGCTGCGCAATTTAGCCAACAATACTCCGTGGTTGTCAAAGCCTGAACTCGTGGAAATTGTCACAACGAAGGTTGCGTTGACTCCCCGCGATGAGAGGTTGGTCTATGCATTTAAATTGAAATTTACGCTGAAACGATCCAGCGATGCTGCCAAGACCCACGACGGCGTTGCAATTGCGCCAGTGGCCAGAAAGTGAGCCATGGCTAAAAAGCAAAAAATATCCGTTGACACCGCTACGGTGCAAGAAAATTTGCAGCGTCAGTTTCGAAATCTTGACACCAAAGACCCGTCTCTCTGGCCGCCTCTGCCGCGCTATTTGCTGTGTATTTTTATCGTGGCTGCAGTCGCGACAGTGGCTTGGTATGCAAAGCTCACCGAGTACCGCGATGCGCTTGAGGCTGAACGAGCAACAGAGCTGACTTTGCGTCAGGATTACAAGGTCAAGCTTGCCAAGGCCGTGAGTTTGGAGCTTCTCAAGAAGCAGCGTGAGCAGATACAGCAGTATGTGATTCAGTTGGAGAAGCAACTTCCGAGCAAGGCGGAAATGGCTGCGCTTTTGTCCGATATCAACCAATCCGGAGTGGGGCGTAGTCTGCAGTTCGAATTGTTCCGGCCGGGGAAAATCAATGTGCGAGAATATTACGCAGAACTTCCTATTGCTATTCGAGTTACTGGAAAGTACAACGATATGGGTGCATTCGCGGCTGATATTGCCAATCTGTCCCGAATTGTTACTTTGAATGATATTGCGATTGCGGCTATCAAGGACAGCGCCGGTCTTTCTATGAATGCCACTGCCAGGACTTTCCGTTATTTGGACCCTGAAGAAATTGAAGCGCAGCGTCAGGCAACCGCAGCCGCAACCAAGGGGAAGCGAAAATGAAGCAAAGCCGTGCCGCATTGCTGGGCGCTGTCGTCCTGGTTCTCGTTGGTTGTGATTCTTCCGGTGAGGGCGAGTTGCGTGAATGGATGGCGCAGGAGCGTGCTCAGACTCAGCCCCACGTCACGCCATTGAGTGAGCCAAAGAAGTTTGAACCTCAGCAGTACGTGGTGCAAGGGGATCTTGAGCCCTTTGATCCACAACGCCTGACCCAAGCGTTGAGGCGTGATTCGAGTCAGGTGGCATCTAATGCCGCTTTGATTGCACCTGAGTTGGTACGCCGAAAAGAACCACTTGAAGCATTTCCATTGGACGCCATGGCAATGGTGGGTAGCCTGATGAAAGCAGGAAAACCAACTGCACTTTTAAAGGTGGATAAGTTGATCTATCAAGTCAGTGTGGGCGATTATCTCGGCCTAAATTATGGTCGTATTAAACAAATTACCGAAACTGCGGTTCAGTTGCGCGAAATCGTGCAGGATGCCACTGGCGACTGGGTAGAACGTACTGCATCGTTAGAGTTGCAAGAGGGGGTAAAAAAATGAAGCGAAATAAATCCACTATGATGAATCTGGTTCGCGGTGCGGTCGTGGCGGGTATTGCCACACTGGCCTCTTCGTTCGCTTTTTCGCAAGGTGCCATCAAAGCTGTTACGGGGTCGTTGCAAGGTGGGGCGGAAGTCCTTCGTATTGATTTCACGCAGCCCATAGCCGCGCTTCCGACAGGATTTGCGACCCAGTCGCCTGCGCGAATCGCACTTGATTTCCCCGGCGCGACCAGCGCGTTGGCCAAGCCGGTTGTAGAAATCAATCAGGGCAACCTCAGGTCCGTCAACATCGTCCAGGCAGATGGGCGTTCGCGAGTGGTGCTCAACCTGAAGCAGCCAACGGCGTACCGCACTGAAGTGCAGGGCGACGCTCTGCTCGTGATGCTGGATCCCGTGGCTGCTAGCAGTAGCGGCCCGGCTCAGGCTTCCACTGTGTTTGCCGAAGGCGGCAATTCAGATGTGTTACCCATCAAGGACATTGATTTCCGCCGCGGTCCCGATGGGTCTGGGCGTATTGTGGTGGCGCTAGCAAGCAACCAGGTGGGAGTTGATCTGCGTCAGCAATCCAAGACGCTTACAATAGATTTCCTTCGTTCTTCGCTGGGTGAGGGGTTGCGCAGGCGCCTTGACGTCACGGATTTCGGGACGCCCGTGCAGCGCATCACCACCACTGAGGA
Organism: Giesbergeria sp.; assembly: GCA_052172715.1. Taxonomy (GTDB): domain Bacteria; phylum Pseudomonadota; class Gammaproteobacteria; order Burkholderiales; family Burkholderiaceae_C; genus Simplicispira. Next base: position 6,625 of record JBQMQB010000091.1, read on the forward strand.
TGGAGATCGGGTGCACATGGTGATCGAGCCCATCGGTGAGTGGGAGCACAGTGCCTACCAGAGCGACAACCAGTTTGTTGTGGAAGTTCGGCAGAAAAAAGTGGATTTGAGCAAGCTTACGCAAGGTCCTGGTTACAGCGGAGAAAAACTCTCGCTGAACTTCCAGAACATCGAAGTGCGTTCGCTGCTTCAGGTCATCGCTGATTTCACGAACTTCAACATCGTAACGTCCGATACTGTGACGGGTTCGCTCACCCTTCGCCTCAAAGATGTGCCTTGGGATCAGGCGCTTCAAATCATCATGGACGCCAAGGGTCTTGGAATGCGCAAGACCGGGACCGTACTTTGGATTGCGCCAAAGGACGAAATCGATGCCCGCACCAAGAAGGACTTTGAGGCAGCATTGGAGATCCAGAAACTAGAGCCGGTACGCACACAGGCGTTCCAGATGAACTATGCGAAGGCCACGGCGATGGTGGACCAGCTGACCGCCACTAGCTCGGGCAGTACCGGTGGAAACGGGGCGCGGTTTCTCTCTGACCGAGGCAGTGCGATTGCAGAGCCTCGGACCAACCAGCTCTTCGTCACCGACACTTCCGCAAAAATTGAAGAGGTTCGCAAGTTGCTGCTGTCGCTTGATGTCCCCGTACGGCAAGTGCTGATCGAGGCTCGCATCGTCGAGGCGCGCGACTCCTTTGGCCGCTCACTTGGGGTGCGGCTTGGCGGTGCTGACCTGCGCGCTAACCGTGGCGGTGATGGAGGTTACGCCCTTGGTGGTAACCATCGCGTGGCGTTCGGTAGTAGCTATAACAACAGCGTGGCGAGCAGTGGCGCTGGTGGTATCACAGAAAGTCAGGGTAATTTCGTCAATCTGCCTGCGCAGCTTTCGAGTGGGACTGCCGTGGGTTCGTTCGCCATGTCCATTTTTAACTCCGCGGCCAACCGTTTTCTGAACTTAGAGCTGTCGGCGCTGGAGGCAGATGGCAAAGGCAAGATTGTGTCAAGCCCGAGGGTTATCACGGCCGACCAGACCAAGGCCTTGATCGAGCAAGGTACCGAGTACCCTTATTCTGTGACTGCGCCAAACGGCGCCACTACGATTGCCTTCAAGAAAGCCGTACTGAAACTTGAGGTGACGCCACAGATTACGCCTGAAGGCGACATCATCCTAGATCTGGACATCAACAAAGACAGCCGTGGTGAGACCACTTTGCAAGGCGTTGCAATTGATACCAAGCACATCGTGACCCAAGTTCTTGTGGAAAATGGTGGAACGGTGGTGATTGGTGGCATCTTCGAAATAGAAGAAACAAATCAAGAAAATAAAGTTCCGTTCCTCGGTGATGTACCTGTCATGGGCAACCTGTTTAAAAATAGAACTAAAGAATCCACTAAACGTGAAATGTTGGTGTTCATCACCCCCAAGGTAATATCCGACCACGGTCCCGTGCGATAAATCAAGACTTGAAATGAGGTGAAAAAATGAGAAAGTTGTTTGGAGCTGCTGCTCTGGTAATTTCAGCGGTATTGACAGCCTGTGGTGGCGGTGGAGGTAGTTCAGGAGCAACCGATCTGCCCTACAGCATCACTCTGCGGGCAGACAAGGCGCAACTACCTATTAATATTTCTAATGAACAGCCCGGTTTAGGTGCCTATGCTAGGTTTACTACGGCGCTGTACGTTGAAGCACGTGA
>JBQMQB010000092.1:0-4691 GCA_052172715.1 Giesbergeria sp.
GCGCGTTTTCACGCTCGCAACTGAGCTCGGCCGTGAAGGCGTCGCGCACCGTGTATTCAAAGCGCTTGTCCTCCTTGGTGACCACTCCGCTGGGCGTGGCCAGCCCCTTGCCTACCACCAGCTGCAGCTTGCTGCCAGGCGTGAGGCGCCGGTTACAGGCCAGGATGGCGATGCTCAGCGGCTCTTTGGCGGCCTTCTTGTCGAGGCGAAACTCTTTAAGCAATTGGCTGCGCTGCGCGCCTTCAATGAGTCGCACGGGAATGCGTTCGCCCACGCCTTCCATCGAGCACCAGGCACTGGCCTTGACGCTTGCAAGTGTTGCTGGTCCGCTCAGCTTGAGGACGAAATATTGGTCTTCATCGAGCGGTTGCCAGGAACTTGGTTGCACAAGCTCAACAAAGGGGCCTCCACTATTAAATTCATAGCTTTTAGCGCCCTTCCAGTCTACGCCAGACGGCGATTTAAGCGCTTTATTTGGTTGCGCTGTGCAGCGCACTCCGGGCGGCAGGTGTTGGGCAAAATCGAACACCCATTCGCGCTCACTGGTCCAACGACCAGACCCTTGGCTGGCAGTGGCATCGCTGCAGGTAATGGAAAAGGGCGCGGGCGCCTTGGGGTCGCCGAACTGAACGGCAGGCCCATCAAACTGCGCAACCACTTGGCTGACGCTGGATATTTCGCCCTGCGGGGAGAAACGGGTGGTTTGAAACGCCTGCGCACTGGCAGCGAGCAGCACCAAACCATAAGCTGCAATTCTAATTTTCACACCGGACTCCTCGACGCAAGAGGAGTAGGTTAGCGGAAAACCACAGCCTTCCAGCCGCAGAAGGGACAACGGGAGCGGCACTACTCCTCACGTTCTGAGCAATATCGATGAATCCTGGAGGTTTGGTAGTATTTTCAATGGCAAATCACGGCCGCTCAGCGCCTCCTGGCTTGTCAAGCCTGCGGACTCATGCGATCCTGCAAAGGTAACCTGCAATGTCCATGCAATTCAATACCCAGTTTGGCCAAGACCTCTGCGATGTGCTTCACGCAGAGCTGGGTTTGGTGTGCAGTTTCATGGACAACGCGGGCTGCATTGTGGCCTCGAGCGAGCGTGAGCGCGTTGGCCGCACGCACGAAATGGCGCAACGCATCATGCAGGGCACGCTGGACGAATACTGCGTAACCCAGGATGAACTTACCGCCTCTTGCACCATGCGCGAAGGCATTCTCATGGGGGTTGACCTCGATGGGAAACGGCTGATTTGCTTTTCCATCGCAGGGCCTTTGCAAACGGTACGTCCTTTGGCCCGCATCGTGCATTTTTCCGTCCTATCGCTGCTGCAGGCCCCACAAAAGGCTCCATCTTCGTCTGCAGAGACTGCGCCTGCCAGCACCATCCAAAGCACTGAACACCGCGATTCGTCGCTTCGCCTGACGGAGCTGCTGGGCCACGCCAGCCAGACGGTGGCGGTCAGCCTCAGTCGCCTGCACGACGCCGTCAACCATATTGACCAGGGCATTACGCTGTTCGACAGCAACTTAAAGTTGGTGGTGTGGAATCGGCAGTTTCTTGAACTTATTGGCTGGGCAGAATCCATGGTCAGCCACGGATTGCCACTTGAACAACTGGTGCGGCAGTATGCAAAAGAGACCGGTTACTCCCCTGCAGAACTGCAGACCCTGGTATTGACCAGGCTGGCACGCGTGCGCGAAGGAAAACCCAGTTCTTTCGAGTATGTCAGCGCAGAGGGAAACGTTCTGGCGATTGTGGACCGGCCCTTGCCCGATGGCGGCTTAGTCTCCACCTACACCGACATCACCGAAAAGCACCGGGCCAATGCAGCCTTGCGCGCAGCCTACGAGAACGCTGAGCGGCAGGTGCAATTGCGCACCCGCACTTTGCTGGATTTCTCAAACCTCTCGTCCGACTGGTTCTGGGAACAGGATGACCAATTTCGGTTCACCCAATTTTTCGGCCACTCGATGGAGAAGCTGCACCATGAGCCCCCTTTCTTTTTAGGAAAGCGGCGCTGGGAGTTGCCAATTCTGGGCGTTTCTGCCGAGCAGGTGGCACAACACATTGCGTGCAACCACCAACACGAACCCTTTCGCCATTTCGACTACGAGATCGAAGCAAAAGATGGCAGCAAGCAGTATTTTTCCGTCAGTGGTGCGCCCCGGTTTGACGACCGCGGCCACTTCCTAGGCTACCACGGCATGGGCAGCAACATCACCGAGCTGCGGTGTGCAGAGATGGAGATCCGCGACCGTGAGCAACAGCTTTCACAGATTGTCGACGGCAGCCCCCTGGCGACCTTCGTGATCGATGCACAGCACCGTATCACCCATTGGAACCAAGCCTGTGCTGCACTCACAGGAAGCGATGCGGCCACGATGCTGGGCCGAAGCGACGCATCGAGCGCCTTTTACCCCAGCGCACTGCCCACGCTGGCCAACCTGCTCGTCGACCAAACGACGGACCAAAAGTTGATCGCCCATTACCAGGAGTTCCGCACCTCCACCTTGATTGACGGCGCACTAGAGGCCGAGGTGTTTGTCCCCGGTATGGGCGAGAGCGGGCGCTGGTTGCACATCACAGCGGCTCCGCTGCGCGGCGCGCGAGGCACCCTGACCGGGGCGATTGAGACCGTCCAGGACATCACCGAACGGCGGCGTGACCAGAAGCTCCTGGAAGACCGCAGCGCCACGCTGCACCAAACCAACTTGGAAATGGAAGAACGGGTGCAAGAGCGCACCGAGGCGCTGTCGCGGCAATTGAGTTTCATGCACCAGCTGATCGAGGCCATTCCCAGCCCTGTGTTCTACAAAGATGCCCAGGCTCGCTATCTGGGCTGCAACAGCGCATTCGAGGCTTTCGTCGGAAAACCGGTCTCTGCGCTGATCGGCAAGACTCTGGAAGAGGTTGCCCCGATCGGGCTGACGGACCAGGACATGGCCGCAGACCGCGAGCTTCTCAATACGCCTGGCAAGCAAATTTATGAAAACCAGACCCCTAACGCCGATGGGCAGATACACCACGCCATCGTCCACAAGGCCACATTCACCCACCCCGACGGCAGCGTCGGAGGGTTGGTCGGGGTCATGCTCGATATCACCGAACGCACGCGCATGGAAAACGACCTGCGCCAAGCCGCCACGGTGTTTGACAACATCGCGGAGGGCGTGACGATTGCCGAAAGCAACGGCACCATCATTGCTGTCAACGACGCTTTCTGCACCATTACCGGCTATGCGCGCTCAGAAGTGATTGGCCAGACCCCGCGCATGCTCCGGTCGGGACAGCACAATCGCACTTTCTATCTAGACATGTGGAAAGCCATCACACGCGATGGTCGCTGGCAGGGTGAGGTCTGGAACCGGCGAAAAACTGGCGAAACTTACCCCCAATGGCTCTCCATCACGGCGGTACACGCACCTCAACAACCCACGCCGACGCACTACGTCGCGACCTTCTCGGACATCACGCACCAGAAGCAGAACGAAGAGCGCATTAAGTTGCTGGCGTTCTCCGACCCGCTGACCGGCCTGCCCAACCGGCGGCTGCTGCTTGATCGCTTGGAGCACGCGCTAATTGTGAGCACACGCAACCAGCGCCGCGGTGCGCTGTTCTTCCTCGATATCGACGACTTCAAAGGCCTCAACGACACGCTCGGCCACCACATTGGAGACCTGCTGCTCCAGCTGGTGGCGCAGCGCTTAGTGGCCTGCGTGAGCAAAGGCGACACCGTGGCACGGCTGGGGGGCGATGAATTCGTCGTCATGCTTGAAGGTCTGAGCCAGGAGTCGCTACAGGCCGTCAAGCAGGCTGAAATGGTCGGCACCAGGATTCTGAACGCTCTGAACGAGCCCTACATTCTGCAGGGCACCGTGCACCACAACACCTCCAGCATTGGCGTCGCGCTGTTTGGCGAGCCACAGGGCTCGGTGGAGGACCTACTCAAACAGGCAGACCTCGCGATGTACCGCGCCAAGGCCTCGGGCCGCAATGCCATGTGCTTCTTCGATCCACAGATGCAGTCCGTACTGGCAGAGCGGGTGGCACTGGAGAAAGAGCTGCGCTTTGCGCTGCAGCACCAGGAGTTTGTCCTGCATTACCAGCCCCAGGTGAACCAGGCAGGTGCCATCGTGGGCGTGGAGGCCTTGGTGCGTTGGCAGCATGCAGAGCGTGCCATGATTTCACCGCTCGAATTCATACCGTTGGCAGAGGACACCGGCCTGATCCTGCCCTTGGGTCGCTGGGTGCTAGAGACCGCCTGCCGCCAACTGGCGGCTTGGGCCAAGCGTCCAGAGCGCCAGCACCTGACCATGGCCGTGAACGTGAGCGCGCGGCAGTTTCACCACGCCGATTTTGTGGACCAGGTGCTCGGCGTCCTGCAGGAGACCGGCGCCAACCCGCAGCGCCTGAAGCTCGAATTGACGGAAAGCGTGCTCATCACCAACGTAGAGGACGTCATTACCAAGATGAGCACGCTCAAGTCCCGAGGGGTGTGCTTCTCACTTGACGACTTCGGGACGGGCTATTCGTCGCTGGTGTACCTCAAGCGCTTGCCGCTGGACCAATTGAAAATTGACCGCGGGTTTGTCTCGCATGTGCTGACAGACGCCAACGACGCTGCCATCGCCTGCATGATCGTTGCGTTGTCCGAAAGCTTGGGGCTGGAAGTGATCGCTGAAGGGGTCGA
>JBQMQB010000092.1:4791-8300 GCA_052172715.1 Giesbergeria sp.
CGCTGCTGGAAGACTTCATCTTGCGCGAGAAGATCACGCACTTCGACCATGAACGCATTCCCGAACGCGTCGTGCATGCACGCGGCTCCGCTGCGCACGGTTTTTTTGAATTGACCGATTCATTGGTCGAATTCACCACCGCCAAAGTGCTGACTGAAGTGGGCGTCAAGACTCCGGTTTTCGCGCGCTTTTCCACCGTAGCAGGCGGCGCAGGCTCAGTAGACACGCCGCGCGATGTGCGCGGCTTTGCCGTCAAGCTCTACACCCAGGAAGGCAACTGGGATTTGGTGGGCAACAACATCCCGGTGTTCTTCATCCAAGACGCAATGAAGTTTCCCGACCTGGTGCATGCGGTGAAGATGGAGCCCGACCGCGGCTTCCCGCAAGCGGCGAGCGCGCACGACACCTTTTGGGACTTCGTCTCGCTAATGCCCGAGACCATGCACACAGTCATTTGGGCCATGAGCGACCGTGCCATTCCACGCAGCCTGCGCATGATGGAGGGTTTCGGCATCCACAGCTTCCGCCTGCTCAATGCAGAGGGGAAAAGCACCTTCGTGAAGTTCCACTGGCGCCCCAAACTCGGCCTGCAATCGACCGTGTGGGACGAAGCGGCCAAGCTGCAAGGCGCCGACAACGACTTCCACCGGCGCGATCTGTTCGAGGCCATCACCGGCGGCGATTTTCCCGAATGGGAGTTCGGTGTGCAACTCTTCACTGAGGAAGACGCGGCCAAGTTCCCCTTCGACCACCTGGACGCCACCAAACTCATTCCTGAAGAACTGGTGCCTCTGCGCATGGTCGGGCGCATGGTGCTCGACCGCTGGCCGGACAACTTCTTTGCCGAAACCGAGCAAGCCGCCTTTTGCCCCGCCAACGTGCCGCCGGGCATCGACCTCAGCAACGACCCGCTCTTGCAAGGGCGGCTGTTTTCCTACCTCGACACGCAGCTCATCCGCCTGGGCGGCCCAAACTTCACGCAGATTCCCATCAACGCGCCCAAGTGCCCGTTCCACAACCTGCAACGCGACGGCCACATGCAGATGCAGGTGCCCAAGGGCCGCGTGAATTACGAGCCCAGCAGCCTGCAGGCAGACACGCCACGCGCCTCGCACGCCCAGGGCACGCACCACTTTTCCGAGCGGCCCGACGACGGCGTGAAAGGCCGCGTGCGCCCCGAGAGCTTTGCTGACCACTACAGCCAGGCGCGACAGTTCTTCATCAGCCAAAGCGTGCCCGAGCAGGCGCACATTGCATCGGCCTATGTGTTTGAGCTTTCTAAGGTGCAAACCCAGCATGTGCGCGAGGCCGTGGTCGGCCATTTGCGCCACATCGACGAGGGCTTGGCCCAGCGCGTGGCCAATGGCCTGGGTTTGCCGAAACTTCCCCCTGCCCCGCCGGTCGCAGTGCCTACGCAAGACCTGCCGCCCTCACCGCCGCTGGCCATCCTCGCTAAGATGAAACCCACGTTGCGAGGCCGCTGCATCGGCATTCTGGTGGCCGAGGGCTCCGACGCAGCCGCGGTAGACAAGCTCAGGAAAGCCGCTATGAAGGAAGGCGCCAACGTCAAAATCATCGCGCCAAAACCGCTGGTGAAGCTCAAGGATGGCACCCTGCTCTCCACCGATGGACAGCTTGCCGGCACACCCTCGGTGGTGTTCGACGCCGTCGCCTCCATGCTCGACCCCAAAGTCGGCAAGCAACTCGCCAGCGAAGCAGCCGCCGTGGACTGGTTCCGCGACGCCTTCGGCCACCTCAAAGCAATTGCCGCCTGCCAGGGCACGCAGCCCATCCTCGACGCCGGCAGCGTGCCGCGTGACGCAGGCGTGTTCGAGCCCAGCGATGTGAAAGCATTTCTGAACGCCGCCAAAACGCGCCAATGGGACCGCGAGCCCAGCGTGCGCACGCTGGCCTGAGCCGATTCCCACCCACCCAAGGAGAACTCCGATGACCAAAGCCAAATACGACCGCGCGCAGCTCGAAGACCTGGTGCTGCAAATGATGGAAACCGAACTCGGCGGCGAAAAAATCTACCGTGCTGCCATTGCCACCGCTGTGAACGCAGACCTGAAAGAAGAATGGGAAGGCTACTTGCAAGAAACCCTGCACCACCAAGCAGTCGTACGCGGCCTGTGCAGCGCGCTGGGGCTCAAGCACGATCAGCAGTCGCCCACACGCAGCGTGGTCGGCCACATCGGTAAGTCGCTGGTGCTGGCGATTGAAATGGCGCAACGCAGCGCGCCGCCCGCGGCCGCACAAGTGGTGGCAGCCGAGTGCGTGGTGCTGGCAGAAACCAAGGACCACTCGAACTGGGAACTGCTCGGGCGCGTTGCCGAAGTCGCAACCGGCGACATCGGCAACGCGCTTAAGGCCGCCCATGAGGACGTGGAGCAGGACGAAGACCACCACCTGTTCCACACCAAGGGCTGGTGCCGCGAACTCGCCATTCAAGGCCTGGGCATGCCGGCCGTGCTGCCGCCCCCAGAAGAGGTTAAACAAGTGGAAACCGCAATTGGCGCCTCGCGCGCAGAGCAAGCACGCGCGGGCATGCTCTGAGCGTTCCATCGCTACTCAAAAAATAGCTGCAAAGTCTTATTTTATAAGCGATAGCAGCTATTTTCATTAGAAATCTAGAGGCAGCCCGGCCACGGCAATTGCGCTCGGCTTACTGCGGCTGAAAACGGCTGGTCTAGGTGATGCGCGTCCAGGCCTTGGTGTAGGTATGTTCGCGCGTCGCCAGTTCCTCGGACGCCATGTCTTCCACCGTCAGCCCAAGTGCAACGAGTTGCGTGGGCACGCAGCTTGCCCGCACGGTGTTTTTCAATGAAGTCCTGTACCGAAGCCACGCCGGCGGCGATCTGGTTGCCCAGCATGTCGGTGATCCTGGACGCGCTCGCGCGGTACGGTGCAGACACCAGGACGAGCGTGTATTTCTCGCCGATCACCTTGACCAGAAACTCTGGTGTGGGGGACCGGCGCCGGAATACCGACTGCACCCTTGCCGCCGCACTCGTTCTTGACCCAGTCCAAATAGCCTTCGAACTTGGTGGCAGGCGTTCCGCCCGAGACGGCAAATGCGTTGACGAAAGTGCCAATGACGGCCACAGGCACGAAGTCGGTCTAGGGCTTGTAACCGGGATTTTTGATGGCCAGCGACTGGATGGAGATGGTGTGGCCGTGCGAGAGGAACAGCACGCTGCCGTCAACAGGCGCGGCCTTGAGCACCTGCGCCGCGATCTGGCCGTCGGCGTCTGGGCGGTTGTCCACTACCACATTGGTGCCCAGCGGCGAGTGCTGCGGCAGTGCGCAGGGCGCGCGGAATCAGGGTACGGCCGGACGAGGACATGGGCAGCGCTCCTTCAGGATGGATAAGAACCGGTGCGCTGCTGCGCGCTTCCCACACAGCCACCCATGAATTGCTATCCTTATGGAAGCACTTAACCCTTGTGCGTAGTTTTATAAGACCGTATTTTTTGCATTTTTCAACCCAGGCGCGCCTGGTGCCGAGC
>JBQMQB010000093.1:0-3022 GCA_052172715.1 Giesbergeria sp.
CTTGGGTCGGGGAATGAGAGAGCGTCATGGCGGAGAATCGGGGTTGAACCGAGCTTGTTCATTAGGCGCACCTTCAGTGCTGCACGGAGCATTGGCGGCGTCTTCCGGGTCATTTTTGCCCTTCTTCGTTGCCAATAGCCATGCTATTGACTCCTCAGTCAGCTCAAAACTGTTCCCGAAATCCATCCACCACTGCCCCATGCCCTCATGGACAATCTCGGTTGAAACCTGAATTATCGCCATGCCCCTGATCCCCTATTCCCTCGCACGCCCTTTTTTGTTTGGCCTTGATCCCGAAGCCGCCCACGATTTGACGCTAAAGACTCTGGCCTGCGGCCAAGGTACGCCGCTGCAACTCGGCTGGCGCGCAACCACCGTCCACGACCCCATCGCCCTCGCCGGGCTGACATTTCCCAATCGGGTGGGCCTGGCCGCAGGGCTGGACAAGAACGCACGCTGTATCGATGCCTTCGGCGCCATGGGTTTTGGCTTTGTCGAGGTAGGCACGGTCACGCCAATGCCCCAACCGGGCAACCCCAAGCCGCGCATGTTCCGCCTGCCGCGCGCCCAGGCGCTCATCAACCGACTGGGCTTCAACAACGACGGGCTGGCCGCCTTTGTCGACAACGTGCAGCGCGCAGCCTGCCGACAGCCAGGCAGCCGCGGCAGCATGCTGCTCGGACTCAATATCGGCAAGAACGCCAGCACGCCCATAGAGCAGGCCACAGCCGACTATCTCAAAGGGCTTGAAGGGGTGTACCCGCACGCAGACTACGTGACGGTAAACATCAGCTCACCCAACACCCAGAACCTGCGCAGTCTGCAATCCGATGCAGCTCTCGATGGCCTGCTGCAGGCGCTCGCCGAGCGGCGCGAGGCACTCGCCACACGAGCGGGTGCCCGCAAAGTGCCGATTTTTCTGAAAATCGCTCCCGACCTGGACGGTGGGCAAGTGCAGCTCATTGCGGCAAGCCTCAAGCGCCACGGCATGGACGGCGTGATTGCCACCAACACCACCATCTCGCGCGAGGCTGTTAAAGGACTGCCACATGCAGAGGAAACAGGCGGTTTGAGTGGCGCACCAGTGCGAGATGCCAGCAACCGCGTGATTGGGCAATTGCGCGCCGAATTGGGCGCGGGCTTTCCCATCATCGGGGTGGGGGGCATCATGAGCGCGCAAGATGCGGTGGACAAAATCCACGCAGGCGCCGATGTGGTGCAAATCTACACAGGCCTGATCTACAGCGGCCCGGCCCTGGTGGGACAGGCTGCGCAGGCGATCAAAAAATTGCGGCGCTGAGAAGGCGCCGGTGCCAACCTAGCGCCCGCGCAGGCGCATCAGCATAGGCATGGCGACACCGGCCCAGCGCATCAGTCGCCTGGGGCCGAGCGCCAGCGCGGCAACGCCGGCCACGGCCACGGCCACCGGGTGCAGACGCGCAAAAACCGCTAAGCGTGTGGCCAGGGGCGCATCTGGCCCAAGGCCTGCCACCTGTTTGGCGTCGCGCACTGCGGAAAGTGCCTCGGCGCGTCTTTCCTTGCGTTCACGCAGCCGCAAGCGCTGCGCGGCAATGCGGTCGAGCACCTGCTGCTGCTCGGCAGTGGCTGCTACCGGGTGCATATTGCGGGTGTCGTTCATAGCTTCTCCTTGAGGTCTTGCCAGTCGCGGGCCAGCTCCTGACGCGTCAGGGAAAATCCGCTGCTGGCCTTGCGCACCATGGACCACAGGCCAAGCCCTGTTGCGATCCACAGTACCAGCCAGACGGCGGTCACTGTCCAGGCGGCGGTAATGCGCTCTGGCGTGTCCCAGAAGTGCACCATGATGGCGCAGGAGAGCACCATGAGCGTCACCACCGTCAACGCTGCAATCGCAATGCCCATGCTGAGCATCAAAGCGAGCTGGCGTTTGTAGTCGCGCAGCTCAAGGCGAAACAGCGTGGCGCGGTCTTCTGCAGCGATGGCCGCCTCAATGGCGTTGGCACGCCACCGGTCCACAAAGGCGCCAAGGCCGAGAAGTGCTAACCAATCCATGGGGTTTCCAGAACCGAACTACCGCGCTTAGCGGCGCGAGACCAGAAAACCCACGACCGCGCCCACCGCCAGCGCGGCACCGGCCACGCGCCAAGGCTCGTCATGCGCGTAGCGGTCTGCGGCGACCGCTGCGTCCTTGGCCTGGCGCGAGGCTTCCTGAGCAGCGCGCAGCGTGGAATCACGCACATGCTGCATGCCATCGTCCAGGCGTTGGCGCAGCGCGCGGATCTCAGGCACGCTGTCCAGGTCGCGGTTAGAGATGAGCCCACGCAGGTCGGACACCAGTTTTTCGAGTTCCTGCTGGGTGGAGGAGATGGTTTCAGATGCGAAATGTGCCATTGCGGGTCCCTTTCTTGAATAAAAACTGTGCCGACTCGCATGCGAGCCTGCATCTATCGGAACATCTTAACGACGAATCTGCCACGTGCGCACCGATTGCGCCCCTGTCTGACAGCAATTGCTCACGCGGTTTTGCACAAGGTCGCAACGTGCTCCCCAATGGCCAGTGCACTGGTTAGGCCGGGAGACTCGATACCAAAGAGGTTCACCAAGCCTGGCACTCCATGCACCTGCGGCCCTTGGATGACAAAATCTGTGCAGAGGTCGGCGCCAAAGGCAATTTTTGGCCGGATACCGGCATAAGCCGGAGCAAGGCTGCCAGCGGGAAGATCTGGCCAATATTTGCGTACTTCGGCGTAGAAAGCATCGCCGCGCCGCGCATCGACCGCCAGATCGTCCGGACCTTCCACCCACTGCACGTCAGGCCCAAAGCGCGCCTGGCCAGCCAGGTCCAGCGTCAAGTGCACGCCCAGACCGGCCGCTTCAGGCAGCGGGTAAATCAGTCTGGAAAATGGCGCACGGCCACTAAAGGAAAAGTAGTGGCCCTTGGCATAGCGCGGCGTCGGAACGTGCTGGGCTGCAAGCCCTTCAAAGCAGCGTGCCAGCAGCGGCGCCGCTAGCCCGGCAGCGTTCACCAGCGTGCCCACTTCAA
>JBQMQB010000093.1:3122-4911 GCA_052172715.1 Giesbergeria sp.
TGCGCCACCGCATGGCTTTCGCAAAACGCGTAGAGCAGTTCACGGCCTCTGACGCACAGTTGTGCCTTTAGCGAACCGCTGGCGTAGTAGATGCCGCCGTGGACCACTTCGCTGTTGCGCGAACTCGTGCCGGTGCCAATCGCCGAAGTCTGCTCAAGCACCAGCACCTCGCGCCCCCGCATTGCCAGGGCACGCGCCACCGCCAAACCGACCACACCCGCGCCCACCACCACGCAATCGACACGTTCGGTCATGCCTTGGCAGTCACCGCCTCGAATCCACTCACCACACGCACTGCGTTGTGGCCGAGCTCAGCGGCGGCATAACCGCCTTCGAGCACAAAAACGGTGGGCAGACCCAGCCTTGCGAGCCGCTCGCCCAGGCGGGAGAAATCGTCTGCCGTCAGCGCAAAGCGGGAAATCGGGTCGCCTTCAAAGGTGTCAAGCCCGAGTGAGACGACCAGCGCATTGGCGCCCCATGCTCCGATGGCGGAGCAAGCGGTCTCCAGCGCGTCAAACCAGGCAGCCGCGCCGCTGCCTGCAGGCAACGGCAAATTGAGGTTGCTGCCCTGCCCTTCGCCATCGCCGGTTTCGTCGGCATGGCCTAAGTAAAACGGGTACTCGGTGAGCGGATCGCCGTGGATACTGGCAAAAAATACGTCTGCGCGATCGTAGAAGATGCTCTGTGTGCCATTGCCGTGGTGGTAGTCCACATCGAGCACGGCCACGCGTTCGCATTCGAGGTTGCGCAGCGTCTGCGCCGCAATGGCCGCATTGTTGATGAAGCAGTAGCCTCCCATAAAGTCGTGCCCGGCGTGGTGGCCCGGCGGCCTTGTGATGCAGAACGCGGCGCGTGCACCTGCCGCCACCGCATGCGCAGCACTGGCGGCTGCATCGGCACCGGCACGCGCCGCCGACCAGGTGCCCTCAGAAATAGGGGATCCGTTGTCCATGGAATACAGCCCCAGGCGCGCCACAAAGTTCACTGGCTCCACATCGCTGCGCAGCGTGCGCACCGGCCATACTGAGGGAAACGGCTGGCGCTGCTCATTCTGCGGGTCAAGCGCCAACCATTGCGGCCAGGCGGTGCGCAGAAAGTCGAGGTAGCGGTCGGCGTGAATCTGCGCCAGCGCAGCCGACGCGTCCTGGTCGGGGTCGCGGAGAGCATGCCCTGCCTCTTTCAGCGCAGCAAGCACGAACTCGGCGCGCGAAGGTGTTTCAAAACAAGGCACCCGCTCGCCTCGAAAAAACTCATGCGCCGGTGCGTGCAGGTGGTGCAAGGGGTTGTGGAACGTGATCATGCTGCCAAGTGTAGGCCGCACGAGGCTGACTTACAGCCCCAGCTGCTTGGCAATGATCTCGTTCATGATCTCGTGCGTACCGCCGCCAATCGAGAGGATGCGGTTGTCGCGGTACAAGCGCTCCACAAGCGACTCCCGCATGTAGCCCATGCCGCCAAAGATCTGCACCGCCTCGTGGGTCACCATGGTGGCAACCGAGGTGGCAAAGTTCTTGGCCATGGAAACCTCGGCAATGGCGCTTTCGCCGCCCTGCATGCGCGCTGCGCAGCGGTACGCGTATTCGCGCGCCACATCCACCTGCGTAGACATCTCGGCCAGCTTGTGGCGGATGACCTGGTGCTTGGACAGCGGTTTGCCGAAGGTTGTGCGCTCCTTCACATAGACCATACACTCTTCCAGCGCGAGCTGCGCCGTCATGTAAGCCATGACAGCCAGACTCAGGCGCTCGGCCTGAAAGTTGGCCATGATGGTGAAGAAGCCCGAGTTCTC
>JBQMQB010000093.1:5011-8214 GCA_052172715.1 Giesbergeria sp.
TTGGCCACGTCCGAGCCGCCGCTAGGCTCGGTGATGGCCAGCGAGATGATCTTCTCACCCGCCAGAACTTGGGGCACGATGCGCTGCTTGAGTGCGTCCGACCCCACGCGCCAGACCGGCGGCAAGCCGATGTCCAGCGAACCCAGGCTGGCAACGAAACCGCCCGAGCCGCTGCGCATCAACTCCTCGCTGGCGGCCACCTTGAGAAAGACGTCTTGCTCACCCGTTCCACCGAATTCGACGGGGTGGCCAATGCCGAGAAGCCCCAGGCCACCGGCCTGCGGGTACAGCTCGCGCGGGAAGGTGCCCGCTTCCTCCCATTCATCAATGTGCGGCTTGACCGCCTCGTTGACGAAGCGGCGCATGGTGTCGCGCACCATGCCGTGCGTTTCGTTGAAATACGAAACGTACACGCCAGAGAGTGCCGGGTCACGCATCTTCAAACCTTCCGCCGTTCTGGGCCATCTTCACCACCACTGCGGCTGGTTCAAAGCGCGCGCCATAGGCCTTGGCCAGTTCGCGCAAACGTTCGACGAAGCGCTGCGCGCCCATGGCGTTGATGAACTGCAGTGCGCCTCCCTGGTGCGGCGCAAAGCCCCAGCCAAAAATCGAGCCGATGTTGGCGTCGGCGACCGAACGCAGCACGCCCTCTTCAAAGCAGCGCGCGGCTTCGTTGGCCTGGATGAACATCAAGCGATCCACCAACTCGTGCTGCGAGGGCTGGTCGGCAAGGAGTGGGAATAGCTTTGTCAGCTCTGGCCAAAGACTCTTTTCCTTGCCTTGGTAGTCGTAAAAACCTTTACCGGCTTTCTTGCCCAAGCGGCCATGCTCTGCGCCCACGGAACGCAACGCGGCCTCGCCCGGATGAACGGTGTAGATCTTGCCTTCGGCCTCCAGGTCGCGCCGCGTCTGTTCGCTGACATGCAGCGACAGGCCCAGCGAAACTTCGTCCTGCAGGGCCAGCGGTGCCATGGGCATCCCGGCCTTGAGGCCTGCCACTTCAATAGAGCGCGGGTGCACGCCTTCAGCCAGCATGGCCAGACCTTCCATCACATAGGTGGCGAACACGCGCGAGGTATAGAAACCCCGGCTGTCGTTGACTACGATGGGCGTCTTGCCGATCTGCAGCACGTAGTCAAAGCTGCGCGCCAAGGTTTCCTCGGACGTTTTCTCACCGACGATGATTTCCACCAGCGGCATTTTGTCCACGGGCGAGAAGAAATGCAGGCCAATGAAATTTGCTGGGCGGCTACTTACCTGGGCGAGGCCGGTAATGGGGAGCGTAGACGTGTTGGAAGCAAACACGGCATCCGCGGTGATAACTGCCTCTGCCTTACCTGTGCATTCGGCCTTAATCGCACGGTCCTCAAACACCGCTTCGATTACCAAGTCGCAGCCCTTCAGATCTTCGTAGCGAGTGGTGGGCAGAATGCGAGCCAGCAGCGCATCGCGCTTTTCCTGCGTGGTCTTGCCCCGCGACAGTGCCTTGTCCAACAAGCCCTGGGAATATGCCTTGCCCTTCTCGGCGTTCTCCTGCGCAGAGTCGAGCAGCACCACGTCGATACCGACCTTGGCCGACACATAGGCAATGCCGGCACCCATCATGCCGGCGCCCAGAATGCCAACTTTATTTACCTTGCCTGCGGGCACATCCTTGGGCCGTGACTGGCCCTTTTTGATGGAATTGAGCTGGTGCCACAGCGTGCCGATCATGTTTTTGGACACCTGCGAGACGATGCAGGCAGCAAAGTAGCGCGACTCGACTTGCAGCGCATTGTCAATATCGAGCAGGCAGCCCTCGAACAGGCAAGACATGATGTGTGTGATGGCCGGGTAGTTGCCATGTGCCTTTGCATTGGCCATGGACGGCGCGATGGTCAGCACCTGCACCACGGCTGGGCTCTTGCTGTCGCCACCCGGAAGTCGGAAACCCTTGGCATCCCAAGGCTGTACAGCCTTGGGGTTGGCCAAGCACCAGTCACGCGCCTTCTGCAGCAGTTCTTCGCGCGTGGTGGCAAGACCAGTCAGCAACCCCAGGCCTTGGGCCTTGGCCGGGCTCAGTGAAATGCCCTGGGTGAGGAGCTCCAAGCTCTTCTGAATGCCAATCAGGCGCGGCAGGCGCTGCGTACCGCCCCCGCCCGGCAGCAGGCCGAGCTTGACCTCGGGCAGGCCGATCTGGGTCTTGGGGTCGTCGATGGCAAAGCGCGCATGGCAGGCCAACGCCAGCTCCAGGCCGCCACCCAGTGTTGTGCCGTTCAAGGCGGCGACCACAGGTTTGCCGCATTTTTCCATGCGGCGCATCAGCGCCTTGAGCTGTTCAGCCAGCTCAAAAGCCTCTTCTACCGTCGTGATCTGCACGATCTGGTCAAGGTCGGCACCGGCGATAAAACTGGGCTTGCCGGAGGTAAGCACCAGGCCCTTGAGGCCATCTTCGTTCTCCAGCCGCTCGACGATGGTCGCAAGACCACCCATCAGATCAGGCGTGAGCACATTCATTGCGCGGCCAGGCTGGTCGAAGGTGACCAAGCCAATGCCGTTGGCGTCCACTTCGAAAGCGACGGAATTATTCTGTGTCATGGGGAAACCTCTGCTCAAACACGTTCGATGATGGTGGCGATACCCATGCCGCCGCCCACGCACAGGGTGGCCAGGGCGGTGGACTTGCCGGTGCGCTCAAGCTCGTCTAGCGCCGTGCCCAGAATCATGGCGCCCGTGGCGCCCAAGGGGTGACCCATCGCGATGGACCCACCGTTGACGTTCACGCGGTCGAGCGAAACACCAAGGTCACGCGCTGTTTTCATGGGCACCGCAGCGAAGGCCTCGTTGATCTCCCACAAGTCGATGTCCGACGCCGACATGCCTGCCTTAGCCAGCACCTTGCGGCATGCGGGCGTGGGGCCTGTCAGCATGATGGTGGGCTCTGAGCCGATGACGGCGCACATGCGCACGCGAGCACGGGGCTTGAGCCCAGCCTTCTCGCCTGCAGCCTTGCTGCCCAGCAACATCAGCGCAGCGCCATCGACGATGCCCGAGGAATTGCCTGCGTGGTGGTGGTGCAGAATTTTCTCGACCGTGGTGTATCGGTCCAGCGCCGTGGAGTCAAACCCCATGGCGCCCATCATCTCGAACGATGCATTGAGCTTGGCGAGCGACTCGACTGAGGTGCCAGGACGGATGGTTTCATCGCGGTCCAGCCAGGTCAT